>NZ_JAOQJK010000003.1:0-300000 GCF_025567045.1 Barnesiella propionica
CCAGCAGGGGTCGTAACCGCTTTCGGGTGTGAAGGTGTGCCCGGGGGGGATAAAGGCGTAGGTGTCGTAATAGATCGCGCTCCGGGGCCTCAGCTGCTGACGGGGTTCGCACTGATTACTGTAACCCAGATTCTCAACCCCGTCTCCTGTATTTCCTACATAGTTCTCCCATACGTAATAATAATCGTTAAACCCATTCTGCATTACAGTCCGGCTGTCGTCGGTGTGCACAAGTCCCATAAGGACCGCACGACCTTGTATATCGTATTTGGTAAAGCTCCACTCATTTGTCAGACGCTGGTTGCCCGTCTGGCTAAGCACGGTACGTCCCAGTTTATTATATATATAATAAATCGGTTCGCAACCGGGAGGCTGGAAAGTATTGCGCCTGCCCCGGGAATCATAAACATGCTTATATACATGAGGGGCGAGCTGTGCCATATTGTAAGATTTCTCTTCCGAAGTCATATCGCTGGCCTGGGGAGGAAGAACATAACGAAGGCGGCCTGCCGTATCGTAGATATAGTAAGTGTCGCACCAGTCGTTCCCGTTTATCTGCCGGAACAGAATAAGGCGACCGCTCTTGTCGGTAAATTCATAGCTTACGTTTCCGTTTTCATCCTCGGATTTCACGGCAGTGAGTACGTCGGCAGGATAATTTCCGTTATTTTTCAAAGAGCTGGTGAAACGATAGTTACGAACGGAGAGTTCGCCGGAAGCGGTATTAAACAGGTATTCTGTTTTCCGGCTGTGGTTTCCGCTTATGCCGGCATTCCTCCAGGCCTCCCCAGGCCCTATTTTTTCCACTTCCCGGTTCAGCAACGAGCGTTCATATACGGTTTCGGAAAAAGGATTATCGTCCCCGTAAAAGGAAATACCTGCGGCCTTTACCTGTGTAAAAGGTACATAGTTGCCCTGGTCTCCGTTCACAGGTACGGGAAGCCATTCTTTAACGGGCAATCCCTTGAAACCGTACTGGACATAATTAACGACATCATATACACCGGGGTTGATGCCGCGCTGCACGGTCTGTTCCAGGCGACCCAGGCCGTCGTAATACTTTACGGTTACCAGTGCCTCTAATTCATCCTCACTTACATCCGTACAGGGTATAAGAGGGTCCACGCTCTTTATGTAATTCCGGTCCATACTCTGGCTGTAAACGGTTTTTCCCGACAATATCACGATACAGATAATAATATATAATGCTTTCATAGCCTGATAGGTTTAACGGGATTTCAAATTATAGGTATATTTGCGTATCAGATGCCGGTTATAGTCCCTTATTTCTTTTAACCGTCCGTAGTCGTCATAGTTATAGTAAGTGGTTACTCCGCGGCCGTCGGTCTCGGAAACGACCCCGACCAGCCAGCGGTAAGTCAGTGTCGTCACATCCGAACCTGCAGGAAGTGCCGCTCTCAAACGTCCTAAATATTCTTCGGTACGGGAGGAATTCTCCAGAAAATCGCGGCGGGTAAGACCCGCATTACGTAATATATTATCTACATCGGCAGAGGTCATACCCCTGAACTCCGCTACCGGATGGCTGCCGCCATACCCCCATAAGAAACTGGCTACTGGTACAAAACAATATTCTATATCAAGAATATGCCCCCCGGCATCGTATATATAGGAAGGGCCGGGAACATCGAACAAATTCTCCAGTCCGGATGTCAGTTCGAGAGTTTTTCCTAAAGGGTATCCGCCGGCAGGTTTTCCCAGGCATGAAGAAGAGGCTGAAGAAGTAAGCCGCCCCAACAGATCGTATCGGTTACGCTTGGCATCCACAATATAGCCGTCGATTACCCGTATTTCGGAAGTCACTTTATCGGTTATAAAACCGTTATGAAAATCTTTCAAATAGGTATAATAAACGATCTCTTTCCCCCCGGTAGATGTCTCGCGGGTTACGGATAAAGGCAAGTCTCCTTCCATTCCATAAGTATGGAAACCTGAAAAATAGGTGTATTCGGACGTAACGGAATAATTAGAATATTCTTCTTGCATCTTTTTTAGTCTTTTATTATACGGGACGATACGGAATTTAGTTATACCGTAGTCGCTGTTGTAAGAAAATCCTGCGGCATTATTTGGCAGCAAAGTAAAATCGGCCAGTACAAAAAGACCTCCCACAAAATAGTATTCAAGGGTATCTTCCACTATCTGATAATCATAATAGACATCTTTTATCGAATAAAAACTCTCTGCATTACAATAAGAAATTCTTTTAAGATTACCCCGGTAATGCGCCATGGAGGTACGAATACGGCTCGAAGGGGGAGCTTGAAGAGAATACCCCATTTCATCGAGATCCTGATAACGAACGTTATCGACAGTGGTCGTATAGTAACGGTCGACATGGGGTGCTCCGCTTTCTTTCGCCGGATCGGAATGGGGATAGATATATTGTTCCGAAACATACCCGTATTCGACCCGAGGTGCACCTACAGGAGTCCGATAGAAACCCGAAGAATAGTTGGTATGCAACTTAAATGGTGTAGGCGGGGGAGTATGCCAGGCATCATAAGCATACCGCACATATTTTCGAGCAGTATAATTGGGGCGTTCCGGCAATGCACCGCTCGAATGTAACGGTTCGTTAAAATAATTATAGCTATAACGCTTAATGACCGTATCTCCGCTGAATAACGACCGTATCTCTTTGATCCTCAAACCGCCTCCCAATGCTTCGGCATTTCCGGGAGGGGCCTGCGGCTCTTTATAATGAAAATATTCTATAGGAATATTTCCATACATGGAGGTTCCTATCCCCGGATTATCGAATTTATCTTTTAGTTGCCAGACCGGTATCTGATCTTCATATTCCAACGAAATTTTATACGTACCGGCTTTCTCCAGATACTGGCGGTAAACAATCGTCCCGCCCGGCTCGCTCAATGTACGGGTCGATATTTCGTCCAGGTAAATAACAGACCGGGACGCCTCGATATCGGGCTGATCGAGATAACGTATTATCAGACGGGGAAAGACATTATCGCAACCGGATCTGATATGGTCGCAGGAATAGTCCATCCAGGTAGCCAGAAATTCACCCAGTCCCCAATAATATTTGTTCAGGTACAATTTAATACTTTGCGGATAGGGAATATCAATCGTTATCTCTTTTTTTCCTCGTCCGGTCAATCCGCATATAGTATCTTTATATACAATCTCTTCCCGATCGCTCGTGTCGTTTATCGTAAGGCGGCTTCCGCCTACATAGGAATATGTATTCGGCTCCCATTCATATTCCACCCGTCCTCCGGTAGGATAAGACACCGCCGTTAATGAGCCTTTTTTAGGTATTTCCCGGTCGCTGTTCCGGTCGGCTCCTCCTCTTCCAGGAAATTCCACAAATTCGGGAACCAGGAAAAGATTATCTTTTCCGTTCGGATATCCCCAGTGATCTTGTCCGTAATCGGTCCACGGCAGGAAACCATCTCCGTCATAGGTAAACCCACGGTATAAAACAGACGCATTATCACTCAGCGAGAGTTTTTCTATCTTATCGAGCTTTAACGCACATCCTGTTGTATGGTCGTCATACAACCCTTTTGAAAAATAAGAATAACAGAATTTATACTTCCTGATATAATTTCCGTCTTTGGTTCTTACATATATATAGTCCAGTTTGCTTATATCGTTATTGATATCCCGCCGAGGTGTCCCATCGTTGATAAAAAGCACCTCGACTTTACCGTTACTAACAGACGATAACATTTTAGGGGCTATAACCGTATAATTAGCTGTAGAAAAAAATGTAGGTCTCCCAGGCAATACTTCAGCATCATGCCGCATTTGAAATCCCCCGGAGTAGACACACAATCTGTTATTATTCTTATAACTGAGAGAAATACTCCCCTCCCCGGGGATTTCTATCCTTGTAAGATACCAGGAAGAAACATAAGGAATCGTATCGTTATAAATATCTGCCACTCCCCCTGGTTCACCGCTAAGCGGATCATAACATTTATAGGGATGATAAGAAAATTCTTTTTCCTGGAAATAATACATCACTCCTTTCCGGTCGCGTATGGAAAATGAATCGGGAAAATGTACACCGACAAATTCTATGGGACTGTCCGTTTGAACTTTCACCTCATACCTGGCGTGCAAATTTCCCGGAAAGCCTGAGACTTGGTTTAGCATAAATGCTCCCGAATATCCCATAAAATTAAAACTATACATATCCTGAGCACTGTCCATAAAACCGCCCTCGAAGTTCCCCATTAAACGGAGTTGTTTCATTAACCTGTAATGAGAAGACTTATAATAACTGGAATCTTTAAGATTATCCTCAGTAGGAGGCACATACTCAAATGTGGAAGGATCGTAATTAGGGTTCTTTGTCATATTATACCGGATCGACTCTTTATCGAATTTCGATAAATGAAAGAATCCTCTCAGCCTATAGTCTGTATCAGACTCGTTTGGAGCCTCCTCTTTACTGGTGATAGTCTCATCGGGCAAACCGCAAACCGTGCGGGAGATTACTCCGCCTGCATTCAACACCCAGCCCAGCCCCACCCGACTCGCCAACTCGTTTACCTTTATTCCCCCTCCATGATAACTGATGGAAACGGGTAAAGAAAAGCTGCCTTCCTGTACGGTATATAAAGGAATATCTATCTGTGGTAAACCGTAAAAATAGCTCACCGGCGTCTCGGCATATTCGCATAAAGATGCTGCTTCGGGAGACGGCGGCAATACGTTGGCATACTGCCTGTGCAACGGTTCGTCGGAGTAATTTCTTTGAGCATAAAGCAATAAAGGAAACAGGTATAAAATCAAAAGGAGGTTTTTCATCATATGTATCCGAAATTTAAAATAATGCGTACAATCACAAAAGATATGCAATTATAATAAAAATTTATTTATATACCTAATTTTATGTAACAAAAAAAGAGGTGGCTCAAAAACCACCTCTTTACAACTATATTATAGTCCTAATTATTCCGGATCGACACCCCATTGCTGCTTGGCCAAGCGTTTATAGTTATTATAACGCCACATGGCATTGTTCTGGGCAGCCTGAAACAGTTCTTCGGCCTCGGCCGGATATTGTTTCATGACCGATGCGAAACGTACTTCGCTCTTGAGGAAATCCTGGAATTTATCCCATTGCGGCTCTTTACTATCGAGCGTGAACGGATTTTTTCCTTCTTTCTCCAATTCGGGATTATAACGCCACAAGTGCCAGTATCCGCATTCTACGGCTGCAGCTTCTTCGGCCTGCGATTTACCCATGCCTTTCTTAAGTCCGTGGTTGATACAGGGCGAATAAGCTATGATGATGGAAGGCCCGTCATAAGCTTCGGCCTCACGTATGGCTTTCAGCGTCTGTGCCTGATCGGCTCCCATAGCAATCTGTGCGGCATATACGTAACCGTATGTGGAAGCTATCAATCCCAGGTCTTTTTTACGGATGCGTTTACCTGATGCGGCAAACTTGGCAATAGCTCCTACAGGTGTAGCTTTGGAAGCCTGACCTCCCGTATTGGAGTAAACCTCGGTATCGAGAACCAGGATATTTACATTTTTACCGGATGCCAGTACATGGTCGAGACCTCCGAAACCGATATCGTATGAAGCACCGTCGCCACCGATAATCCACTGGCTGCGTTTTACGAGGTAATGACTGAGCTCTGCGATTTTTTTACAAAGGTCGCAATCGCAAGCATTCACCATCGGGACGATCTTTTCGGCCAGTTCACGGCTTTTTTCTACATCTTCTTTATTTTCGATCCATTCGGTAAAGAGGGCTTTCAGTTCATCGCTGCAACATGTGCAGATTTGAGCCTCGTTCATCAGTTTTTCAAGGCGTTCGCGCATTTTCTCATTCGCGAGAACCATACCCAGGCCGAATTCACAGAAGTCCTCGAACAACGAATTGGCCCATGCCGGACCTTGTCCTTTGGTATTTGTCGTGTAAGGAGTTGAAGGAACCGAACCGGAATAAATGGAAGAGCAACCTGTTGCATTCGCTACCATTTCACGGTCTCCGTAAAGTTGTGTAATCAGTTTTACATACGGAGTTTCACCGCAACCGGAACAAGCTCCCGAGAATTCGAACAGCGGAGTTGCGAATTGTGAATTCTTAACATTAGCCTTAATATCTACCAGATGTTGTTTGGAAGCCACTTTGTCGGCACAGTAATCCCAGTTGGGAACTTCGCCTAACTGACTTTCCAGGTCTGTCATTTTCAAGGCTTTTCCCTGTTTGTTTCCGGGGCATACATCGGCACAGTTACCGCAACCGAGACAATCGAGAACATCGACCTGTATGCGGAAACGCATTCCGTCGAAGGCTTTTCCTACAGCTTTGAGCGTATCGTTTTCGCCGAACGGAGCTGCCGACATTTCGGCTTCATCCAGTACGAACGGACGGATAGAAGCGTGAGGACAAACGTAGGCACATTTATTACACTGAATACAATTATCTTTATTCCAGGTAGGAACGAATGCAGCAACACCGCGTTTTTCATATTTCGCCGTTCCCTGATACCAGGTTCCGTCTTCGATTCCCTTGAAAGCGGAAACTTTCAACAGATCTCCGTCTTGTGCATTGATAGGACGAACTACATCGTTAATGAATGCAGGATCGTGGTTCACGGGTTTTGGATCTTCAGGAAGATTAACCCAGGAAGCATCTACAGGAAGCTGTTTATATTCTCCGCCCCTGTCAACAGCAGCGTAGTTCTTATTTACGACATCTTCGCCTTTCTTGCCATAAGACTTAACGATGAATTTTTTCATCTGCTCTACGGCAAGGTCTACAGGAATCACATTGGTTATACGGAAAAATGCCGATTGAAGAATCGTATTGGTACGGTTACCCAAACCTATTTCCTGAGCAATCTTCGTTGCATTGATATAATAAACCGAAATATTCTTCTGAGCGACATAACGTTTCACGTTATTCGGAAGATTCTTCACTAAATCGTCACCTTCCCATATCGTATTCAGCAAGAATGTTCCGTTCTCACGCAGGCCACGGGTAACATCATACATGTGTAAATAAGCCTGTACATGGCAAGCTACGAAATTAGGCGTATTCACCAAATAGGTAGAACGGATAGGCTCATCTCCGAAACGAAGATGCGAACAAGTGAAACCGCCAGATTTCTTAGAGTCATAAGCAAAATATGCCTGACAATATTTATCGGTATTATCACCGATGATTTTAACGGAGTTCTTATTGGCTCCTACCGTACCATCTGCTCCCAGCCCGTAAAATTTAGCTTCGAACATACCGTCTCCGCCCAATGCGATATCTTCTTTGGGAGGAAGAGAAGTAAAGGTAACGTCATCTATAATACCCAGCGTAAACTGATTTTTAGGTTCCGGTAAAGCCAGGTTTTCATATACAGAAAGTATCTGAGCCGGAGTAGTATCTTTCGATCCCAGACCATAACGGCCTCCTACGATAAGCGGAGCATTCTCTTTTCCGTAGAAACAATCTTTTACATCCAGATACAAGGGTTCGCCGTTTGCACCCGGTTCTTTCGTACGGTCCAGTACGGCAATCCGCTTAGCCGATGCAGGAACGGCTGCCAGGAAATGTTTGGCAGAAAACGGACGGTACAAATGTACCGAAACCAGACCTACTTTTTCACCTTTCGCCATCAAATAGTCGATAGCTTCACGGGCTGCTTCGGTAACAGATCCCATCGCAATGATCACGCGTTCGGCATCTTCGGAACCATAATAATTGAACAAACCGTATTTACGACCGGTGAGTTCGGAGATTTTGTCCATGTATTCTTCTACGATAGCAGGAACCGCATCGTAGTAAGAGTTGCTGGATTCCCTGTGCTGGAAGAAATGGTCGGGGTTTTCGGCCATACCGCGAGCAACCGGTTTTTCAGGATTCATGGCGCGGGAACGGAATTCGGACAAAGCCTCCTGGTCGATCAACGGAGCCAGGTCATCGTTATCCAACATCTCGATTTTCTGTATTTCATGAGAAGTACGGAAACCATCGAAGAAGTTCATGAACGGAACTCTCGATTTAATAGTAGCCAAATGGGCAACACCGGCCAAATCCATCACTTCCTGAACCGAACCTTCGCACAACATAGCGAAACCCGTTTGACGGGCAGACATAACATCCTGATGATCACCGAAGATACACAAGGCATGCGATGCCAGGGTACGAGCCGATACATGGAACACGCAGGGAAGCAATTCTCCTGCTATTTTATACATATTAGGTATCATCAGCAGCAAACCCTGAGATGCCGTATAAGTCGTAGTAAGAGCACCGGCCTGTAACGAACCGTGAACAGCACCCGCTGCACCGCCTTCCGATTGCATTTCCTGTACCAATACTGTTTCGCCAAAGATATTTTTCCGCCCTGCAGCAGCCCATTCATCAACATATTCTGCCATCGTTGATGAAGGAGTGATGGGATAAATAGCAGCAACTTCCGAGAACATATACGAGATATGTGCGGCAGCCTGATTTCCATCACATGTTAAGAACTTCTTTTGTTTGCTCATTTTTTAGTATATTAGGTATATAATTAAAAATTCTGTTTGTTTCTTGTCAAATTTAATATAAAAATCCGAATAACCATAACGGTATCACATTATCATGCCCTGTCTTCAATTCATCGGCTGCATAATACAAGTTAGGATTCGCCCTCCTGGGAACGGTTCCCACCCTGAACGGCATCTCTCCGTTCACGAGAAATTGAAAACCTTTTCCCCCTATATTCAAATGATTATCCTTATGCAACATATTATAAAAGAAAGTTTCCCTTACGGCCTGAGGTTCTACCTGCACAGAGCGGGTGGAGTACATAAGATTGGTATTATGCATATATACCATCGCCGGTTTTTTGGGATATTCCTCTCCTTCTTTATACAGCATATTGATAAGACGCGCATCCTTCAGGCATTTAATATAATTCATAACCGTAGCCCGGGACGTTTCGATATCTTTGCTCAACTGGCTCACATTGGGTGCAGCCGGAGCACTCACGGTAAGCAGATAAAGCAGACGTCTTACTTTCGGCAAATAAGACAACTCGATCTGTTTCAGGAATAATATGTCAATCTCCATCATCATGTTCATGGTTTTCAGCAAGTTTTCCGAGAAATTTCTTTTTTCCAGGAAAAAAGGATAAAAACCATGATGCAAGTACCCCTGCAAATATTCCTGAGGATTCACAGCCGCATATATTTCATGTGCAATCTCTTTATGAAGGGTAATGATATCGTCTAACGTTACCGAAGAAAGATCGGTTCCCGCAAGCAAATTTATATATTCGCGAAACGAGAATCCCCGCAGATTATAAGAATCTACTAATCCTGACAAAGCGGAATTTTCCTCTTTCAGCCTCATTACGGACGAACCCGTAAATACAATTTTAAGTTCCGGAAAGTTATCATAACAATATCTTAATTCATCGGACCATCCCGGATATTTAAACACTTGGTCTATCAGCAAAGTTTTTCCTCCTTGTGAAAGAAATTCTTTTGCAAATTTACGTAAACTGTGCTCGGTAAAATAAAGATTGTTCGTATTGATATACAGGCAACTGCGGTCAGTTCCGAACTTCTCGCGTGCATATTGTAATAAAAAAGTAGTTTTTCCGACGCCACGGCAGCCTTTAATACCTATTAAACGGGCATTCCAATCAATCTCATCCATCAGATGTCGCCTGACAGGTGAGCTAACATGCTCTACCAGATACTTGTGTGTCTTATAAAATGATTCCACTTCCTAGTTACAAATAGGATACAAATATACACATTAATCCATCTTTTGCAAAGTTGACATAGCAATTTTACAACTTTTTCTCAAAAGACGAATTATAAAAGAGAGGCGCCTGCTTTACAGACGCCTCTCTTTTATAAATTTTATATTGCGCACTGGTTATTTAACCGGTGCAATAGTTGCAGCACGATCCAGCGTATAAGAACCGAATAAATTCAAATTACCGTCATTCGTAGTCTTCTCGAGTTGCTTAGGATTAACACCGAAGTTCTGAACCAATACATTATAAACTTTCTGTGCACGGGCTTCACGCAATTTAGCATTATATGAAGCAGAACCTGTTTTATTATCGGCATAACCCGTTACGACATATTTGGTATTCTCATTAGCTTTCATCACCTTTGCCAAGGCTTTCAAGATAGTAAGGTCTTTACGGGTAACATCGGAACGGTCGGCGGAAAAATAGATCGTAGCGCAAGGCGTTTCTTCTGCCTGCTCTACTACTACCGGCTGCTGTTTCTGGGCATCGGCCAATTGTTGTTCCAAATTAGCAATCTTATTATTGGCATCTTTCAACTGGGCTACCAGCGCATCGCCTTCCTGATCGCTATATTTACTCATCACAGGTTCGACAACCGGCATTACCGGAGCTTTCCATTCTCTTTCCTTGAACTTATAGGCAACTCCTAAAGTCGCACCTACGATAAAATCACCGCGTTTTCCACCATCGCCGTCAAAGTTATTCTCAACCATACCGGCATTGATATCCAGATTCAAGTCCCATGCTTTGCTTAAACGGAAACGATTTAAAAATCCCAAGCGCAGGTATAATGAACTTCCTTCATTCAAATCGGTACCGATAGCCGCACCTCCTCCTAAATATAAAATAGGAGAATATACACGGTTCGCCCGATACCCGCAGAACAAAGAAGAAAAATCCCCCATCACATCAATATGAGGAGTAAAGAAACCGAACTTCTGTTTATGGTACAGCACACCGTCTTTCTCATAAGGCTGTCCGTAAACAAAACTGTTGCCTGTAGTAAGACCACGCATTCCATAATAATCGGCGCCTAATCTCAAACCGATCACAGGAGTGAACCATTTTCCTACATTTATATTGAAACTGGGTGTGATGCGATCGCCGAAACCATACTTGGAATCTTGTTGTCCCAAATAAACATCAGCACCCGCTCCTGCAGAGATAAACCAATTATCCCAAAAACCATTCATCAAAAGACTTTTTACAGGAACTCTTTCCGATTTGCTCTCTTCGGAGGCAGTAGCACCTTTAGCTATCGGAGCACAAATAAGTGCAAATAATAAAACTACTGAAGATAGTTTTTTCATATCCTTCTAAAATTCTTAATTAATATATATACGCTACAATATTCTTTTTACCTTATTTCAGATAAATTATGCGGCTAAGTTAACACTTATTTTTGACTTACAAAACACATTGCACATTTTATATACAAATATTTATAAAAAAAATTTCTCTCACGTTTAAATATTTAAATTATATGCTACACTGCACATCTTATAATCAATATCTTATAATCAATGTATTACACATAGAACTTTATCTATAAAGAAAGCCGGTAGAAAATTCCACCGGCTCTTTAGTTTATATTTTTTATGTATTCTTATTTACTTAAAAAGTCTTTTACCTGTTTTAAAATATGAGCAGTCGTAAAACCGAACTTTTCATCCAGGACTTTATACGGCGCCGAACTTCCAAAATGATCCAACCCATAGACCTTCCCTTCGGGACCTACCAACCGATAAAGAGTAGAAGGCAATCCTGCAGTCAGTCCGAAAACAGGAATATGAGGAGGTATCACTTTCTCCCTGTAACCAGCAGGCTGATTAAAAAACAATCCCGTAGAAGGAGCCGAAACAATCTGCACCCGGGTTCCTTCTTTCCTCAGCTCAGCTGCGACATCGACCAAAAGTCCAACTTCCGAACCATTAGCAACCAAAACGATATCAGGATTCTCATCTCCATTCAATATATAGGCCCCCTGCTTGCATTGCAAAGCTTCTTTAAAACGATCGCCCGACTCTGCCGGCAAATCATTCAAGTCTTGTCGTGACAAGATCAATCCTGTAGGAGTGGAGTTGTTTTCCATTGCCAATTTCCAACAAACTGTAGTCTCGGCACTGTCGGCGGGACGAAGCACCAACATGCTGTTTTCTCCGCTGTGATTTTTCAATTCTTCCATCAATCTTATCTGCGCCTCCTGTTCTACAGGTTCGTGCGTAGGTCCGTCCTCTCCCACTCTAAAAGCGTCATGAGTCCAGATATATTTCACCGGTAATTCCATCAACGCAGCCATACGTACAGCCGGTTTCATATAATCGGAAAATACGAAGAACGTACCACATGCACCTATAACTCCTCCATGCAAAGCGATACCGTTCATAACCGCCGCCATCGTAAGCTCCGAAACCCCGGCCTGCAAAAAGGCTCCTGAAAAATCGCCATTCGTAAATGCATGTGTCTTTTTTAAGAATCCGTCCGTCTTATCAGAATTCGCAAGGTCTGCAGAAGAAACGACCATATTTTTTATTTTCTCACCAAAAACGCTTAATACATTGGCCGAAGCCGTACGTGAAGCCTGATTGGCCTTATGTATAATCGCCTTGTAATCAATCTCAGGCAGTTTTCCTGCAAAATAATCTTTCAATTGTACGGCAAGTTCCGGATTTTCTTTTTCCCATTTCTCCTGAATCGCCCTGCGTTCAGACACCATTTTCTCCAGATCCTTTTTCCGGTCTTCATACAGTTTCTTTACTTCGGGAAAGATTACGAACGGATCCTCAGGATTTCCGCCCAGATTAACAACAGTCTTTTCATAAGAAGCGCCCGATTTACTTAAGGGCTGGCCATGTGTCGAACATTTGCCCTCGAAATTTTCTCCTGCATCTGTTATGACACCTTTACCCATAACAGTGTGCCCGATGATCAATGTCGGACGTTTTTTCTCCTCTCCCGCCAGATTCAAAGCATCACATATGGCAACAGGATCATTTCCGTTTATCTCTATTACATTCCAGTTCCATGCACGATATTTTGCAGCGGTATCTTCATCGGTCACGGCTTCGGTATCGGTAGACAACTGTACTTTATTGCTATCATAAAACATGATTAAATTATGAAGACCCAGATATCCGGCTAAACGGCCTGCACCTTGAGAAATCTCTTCCTGAATCCCTCCGTCCGAAATAAAAGCATAAGTCTTATGACTCATCCATTCACCGAAACGGGCGACCAGAAAACGTTCGGCAATAGCCGATCCTACAGCCATGGTATGGCCTTGTCCCAACGGACCGGATGTATTTTCAACGCCTCTTTCTACATCTACTTCAGGATGCCCCGGAGTTACACTCCCCCATTGGCGGAACTGTTTTAAATCTTCCATCGCAAACTTTCCGCATAGAGCCAATACCGCATAGAGCATAGGAGACATATGACCTGGATCGAGAAAAAAACGGTCCCGCAATATCCAGCGCGGATCTTCAGGGTCATAAACCAGAAAACGGGAATACAGAGCATTTATAAAATCAGCTCCACCCATCGCCCCGCCCGGATGCCCGGACCGGGCCTTTTCTACCATAGATGCAGCCAGGATACGTATATTATCGGCCGCTTTGTTCATATTAACCGTACTGTCCATAATAAATTTCTTTCCTACAAATATACAATTTTTATTTAACAGCACAATTGAGCAAGATGAATATCTCCATAGATAAAAATATGATACAAAAAGAGCGTCTTATAATAAGACGCTCTTTTTGTAATTTTCTTTAAATACTTTACTTTATCAATCTTCCAATTTACGCGAACCATCGCCAATAACAACATCGTAAATCTTAGGAGCTCTTCCGAATTTTTCAGGGAAGCGGCTTTGAACCATATCAATAAACGGTTTATAAAGTTCATCTTTTACCAGATTGATCGTACATCCGCCAAAACCTCCGCCCATTACGCGCGAACCGGTCACACCGCATTCACGGGCAATACCATTCAGGAAGTCCAGTTCTTCGCAACTCACTTCATACAGTTGGCTCATACCGTAATGCGTTCCGAACATCTTTTCTCCCACGGTTTCATAATCTCCTTTATTCAATGCATCACAGGCATCCAACAATCGTTGTATCTCCTCGATCACATATTCGGCACGCATAAAGTCTTCCTGTGAAACTTCAGCAGCGACCTCATCCAGCATAGCCCGGTTCGCATCACGAAGCAGTTTTACTTCGGGGTGGCGTTTAGCTATAGCGGCAACAACCGCTTCGCAAGACTCACGCCTTTTATTATAAGCAGACGATGCTAACTCATGTTTCACAACAGAATCCACCAAAACGACCCTGTATCCCTTCGGGTCAAAAGGCACATATTCATATTCAAGAGAACGACAATCTAAACGAATAAGATGTCCTTTCTTACCGAAAACCGAAGCAAACTGGTCCATAATACCACATTTAACACCACAGTAATTATGCTCGGTAGCCTGTCCTATTTTAGCCAGTTCAAACTTATCTATACCCAAATGGTACATATCATTCAATGCGAAAGCAAAAGCACTTTCCAATGCTGCCGAAGAAGAAAGGCCGGCTCCCAACGGGACGTCTCCGGAGAATGCAGTATCGAATCCCCGCACTTTGCCTCCACGTTTTTCGATTTCTCTTACTACACCGAATATATAACGGGCCCAACTTTGAGAAGGCGCGTCTTTTTCTTCCATACCGAACTCGGCATATTCATCCAAATCCACAGCATAAGCCCGTATCAAATCGGTCCCGTTTTCTCTAATTTCAAGCAACATACCTTTATCGATAGCACCCGGCAAAACAAAACCGCCATTATAATCGGTATGTTCACCGATCAGATTAATACGTCCGGGAGAAAAATAAAATGCTCCTGTTGTACCAAATTGTTTTTCAAATTTCGCTTTTACTATTTCTTTGTTTTTCATTTTACTTATATTTTTAATTATCAATTTTTCATATTTTCACCCTTCAACCCCGAATTTATATATACACGTCTGGGTATATTTTTCTCCCGGTCGTAACACGGTAGAAGGGAAATGGGGATTATTCGGACTGTCCGGGAAATGTTGTGTTTCAAAACAGATCGCTGTACGTTCACTATAACAATGCCCTTCTTTTCCTAAAAAACCGTTCAACCAATTGCCCGTATATAATTGGACACCCGGTTCGGTCGTATAAACTTCCATCGAAATTCCGGTCTTAGGCGAAACTGCTTTAGCCGCCAAAACCATTTCTCCCACCCATCTTTTATTTAATACATAATTATGGTCATATCCCCGTCCGAAACGCAATTGTTCATAATCAGCATCTATACGTTCCCCTACAACATGAGGAGTATTGAAATCCATCGGTGTTCCGGCCACTTTTCTTATTTCCCCTGTCGGGACAGATTTATCATCCATAGGAGTAAAATGGTCGGCATGAATAGTCACCACATGATTTGTTATTTCTCCTCCGTTATCTCCGTTAAGATTGAAGAACGAATGATGCGTCAAATTAACGACCGTAGCTTTATCCGTTTTCGCCTCATAATCAATACGCATTTCATTATCATCCGTAAGCGTATATCGAACTTTTACCGTTAGTTCTCCGGGAAAGCCTTCTTCTCCATCCGGAGAAACATATGTCAGGTCAAGAGAATTGTCGTCATTTTGTACAGCGTCCCACACTACATTATTATATCCTATAAGACCGCCATGCAGGGCGCAGTCGGGATTATTGGAAGGTATTTTATATGCTTTGTCGTCCAGAACAAACTCTCCTCGTTTTATCCGGTTTCCATACCGTCCTATCAAAGCTCCCAGATATTTTTCAGGAGTATTCAGATATTTCTCGATAGAAGCATATCCCAATACTACGTCTACAGGATGCCCGCTCCTGTCGGGTACGACGAGAGAAACTACTATACCTCCAAAATTAGTTATACATATCTCCGCTCCTTTACGATTGGACAGAACATATAACCTGACATCTTTTCCGTCCAAAACGGTTTCAAAATCTTTTGTCTTAATTCCGGAAACAGTAACTCCGGATTGTGATGTATTTTTCATTTTATCTAGCCTTTCTTCCGGTCTTTTTTCAACCGGATAAATAATTATATAAAGAAATAATAAGCCGGAATAATCTCTTCAGATAGCATATCCCGGCCTATAATTATTTTGCAAACCGGAATTATTCCACAGGAATATCTTTATTCACATTTTTGCAACCGTATAAAGCGTAATAAAGCATATAAACAATCGCTGCCACGACAACCCAATAGCTGGACATATAACCGAACCAGTCGGCAACACTACCCTGCAAGAGAGGCAAAAGACCTCCGCCGCATACCATTACCATAAAGAAACCCGAAGCAGCCTCGGTATATTTTCCTAAACCGGCAACGGCGAGATTAAAGATCCCCCCCCACATCACCGAAGTACAAAGTCCGCACAAAATAAGCAGCATGATACTTACGGGAACTTTTATAAGACCGAACGAAATATCAGATTTAAAGACAGGCATATTTACTGTCAAATTCATAGGACAGACGATAGCCCCCAATACAAGGACAAGCCCTAATGTAGTAACAAAAAGCATCATAGCCTTACTGGATATCTTACCCCCTAAAGCTCCCCCGAAAAGACGGCCTACCAGCATCAGGAACCAATAAGTTCCCACAACCGTTCCGGCAGCGGCGGCATCTATAGCCAGTTCATTAGTCATGAATTGATTGGCTATATTAGGGATACCTACTTCTACACCTACATATACGAAAATTGCCAGCGCTCCTAATAAAAAATGACGGAAAGACAAAGCACTATATTTATCTTTGGTCTTTGACACTTTACTGACAGTTAAACGAGGCTCCGGAATATTTACCAGCAATAATACAACAAATACGAGAGCAAAAATTCCCATAGCGATAAACAAAGCCGGGTTAGCCTTATCGATAGTGGTACGGGCGACATCGCCCATCAAATAACCTACGAGCACGGGGACGATAGTAGCGCTCAGTGAATTGCACGAACCGCCGAATTGCAATAACTGATTTCCTCTTTTGCCTTCACCGCCTAATGTGTTCAACATCGGATTTACCACTGTATTCAACATACACATAGAAAAACCGGAAACGAATGCACCCGTAAGATAGACTCCGAAACTGGATGCTACTCCGGACAAATAAGTAATACCCACTCCAACGAAACCTACGACAATGGCGGCCAAAGCAGTTCTTTTATAACCTATACGCTGTAAAAGCAAACCTGCCGGTATCCCCATAAATGCATAAGCAATAAAATTCGCGGCATTTCCCAGCTGCGAAAGAAAGATACTAGTTCCAAATTGATTCTTAACGATCACTCCCATAGGGTTTTGCAAGCCTGTCACAAACGATATCATGGCAAAAAGCGCAAACATCATCGCTATGGGTAAAGCATAATTCTTTTTCTGAACAGAATTCATTTTTGATAAAAGTTTAAGTTGTTATTTTGTTTTTAAGCTGTTTTTCAGGGCAATTTATCAAAAAGACGAAAAGAAATCGTTCATCTCTGGTGAGTATAATAAAAAATCAAGAAAACCCCTTGATTATGTGCTCTCCATGTCCAACCTATTCCTACGCTCTTATAAATACCTAATATCCAAACAAATAATATTATAAATTATTTGTGGTAAAAATAACGCAATTATTTGGAAAAAGAATAATAAAAAAGCATGTTTTTAAGCATTCAGCTTTTTTAACATGCCATTTGACTACATTTTGTTCGAACAGGTTAAATACGTTCACCGAATATACCGCTGCCTATCCTGACCATAGTGCTTCCGTATTTTACGGCCTCCACATAATCTTCTGTCATGCCCATAGACAACTCGCAAAAATCGTTATTTCCGGAAAAAACTCCCTCTTTTAATTCCATATAAAAATTTTGTAAGTTACCGAATTCCCTGGCAATCTCTTCCCGGTCGTCCGTAAAAGTAGCCATTCCCATTAATCCGCATATACGTACAAATTTCAGTTCTTTAATTATTCCCCTGTCCAGCATACCCCTGCACTCAACAAAAGAGAAACCATGTTTCGTTTCCTCCCTTGCTATATGTATCTGCAACAGGCAGCGTACTTCCCGGCCGATAGCCGAAGCGGCTTTTTCCACGGCAAGAAGCAGGCGTTCGCTATCGATCGCATGTATCATAGAAACAAAAGGTACGATCTGCTTTACCTTATTCGTCTGCAAGGAACCGATGAAATGCCACTCGATATCATCGGGCAGCATTTCACGTTTGGCTATCAGTTCTTGTACCCGGCTCTCCCCGAAGACACGTTGCCCGGCATCATACGCCTCAGACAGCATTTCCACGGGATGAAACTTTGAGACTGCGACCAAGCGTGCCGTTTCAGGCAACTGTCGCTTATAATACGATATGCGTTCCCCTATCCCAGTCATTCCGGCCTGTCATTTTTCACACTGTCCGCCTCAAAAGGATATACATCCATCAAGGGCGTTTCTGTAATCGAGGCAACTTCATAATCCGCTAAAGTTCCTTTCATACATTCCATCAGATTTTCCACAGACCTTTGAAAGTCCGAAGCTTGCACTAAAATATAACTTGCGGTCTTTTTCTCCATACCGCTCTTTTCATCCAGCGTGATGAAATTAACCTTACATTTATACCAACGGTCTCCCGTTTCATCAAAAAACAACTCGCTGATATTGGCACGCTTCACGGCAGAAACAGAAAATTCTCCGGAAATAAACGGCGTCATTTCCTTTATAATACGCGCTTCCGCTTCGGTAAAAGAAAGAGCATCGACCAGATAAGGTTCATTTACCTTTTTCTGCATGCCATTCTCCATCATCTTATCATATTTGACCTTACATTCAAACCAATTTGCCATAACCTTTTCTATTCTTGTATTTCATTATAAACCGGATATTATCAATATTCGGTCTTATCCGTTTTTTCCTGCCATTTCTCAAATGCCCTGATAGCTTCATCGCGCAATAATGTTTCCGACGGCAATTTACGGTCCTGAGGTTTTAAATCTATCTCATCGTAAATAAAAGAATCGTCAAATCCTATATTCTTAGCATCCAGTTTGGTATTGGCATAATACAACTTATCCAGATGAGCCCAGTAGATCGCACCCAGGCACATCGGGCATGGTTCGCACGAACTGTAAATTTCACAGCCGCTCAGATCGAAAGTACCCAGTTTCTTAGCAGCTTCCCGTATAGCGCTCACTTCTGCATGAGCTGTCGGATCTATTGAAGCTGTCACACGGTTCACACCCCGCGCTACGACTTCTCCGTCTTTCACGATAACTGCCCCGAAAGGGCCGCCGTCATTATCTATATTTTTAACGGACAGCTCTATAGCTTCACGCATAAATTCATTTTTCTTATCCATAGTCTTATGTTTTCAAAGATTTATCTTTTCATAAATTACAAAGATATAAAAAGTCGGGACCTTTTTCAAAGATTCCGGTTAATACTTTCTATATAATCCAGCAGTTCGGTCCGGCCTGTCTTCTTTTCGGCAGAAGTAAAAAACATAGGGGGCAGTTCTTCCCATACCTCATACATTCGTTTCTCATACACAGCTATATTCCTTTTAAGAACATCGGAGCCTATCTTATCCGTTTTCGTAAAAACTATAGCGAACGGAACTCCGTTCTCACCCAGCCACTCCATAAATTCCAGATCTATTTTCTGAGGCTCGTGGCGGCTGTCGACGAGTACGAACAAACAGGTCATTTCCTGACGTTTCAGGATATAATCTTCAATAATGCGGCGTATAGCCTCCCGGCCCGCCTTCCCCCGTTGCGCATAACCATAACCAGGCAGGTCTACCAGATACCACTGGTCATTGATAAGAAAATGATTAATCAGCAAAGTCTTACCGGGTGTAGACGAAGTCATGGCCAGTCCCTTTTTCCGGGCCAGCATATTAATTAGAGACGATTTACCTACATTGGAACGTCCTATAAAGGCGTATTCGGGTAATCCGTTATCAGGACATTTGCGCACATCGGAATTACTAATGACAAATTTAGCCGTTTTTATTTCCATAAATTATCTTTCTTTTTCAGCATTTATATATGCAAATATACAGGTTTAACACAATAAGACTGCTTTTTTTCAGAAAAAAAGGCTATTTTTGAAAACAATAATGACGTCAATCATAATATGGATAAATATGCAACAATTACCAGCGAAATAATTAGCAACGATCTTCGCTACCTCAATTTGTTATCTAATAATTTTCCGACTATCGCGGATGCATGTACCGAAATTATCAACCTCGAAGCAATATTAAATCTGCCGAAAGGAACGGAACATTTTCTTACCGATGTCCACGGAGAATACGAAGCGTTCCAGCATGTATTGAAAAACGCTTCCGGTTCCGTAAAACGAAAAGTAGATGAAATTTTCGGAAGGACTTTACGCGAAAACGAAAAGAAAGAACTCTGTACACTGATATATTATCCGGAACAAAAACTGGAAATAATAAAAACAGAAGAAAAAGATATTGACGACTGGTATCTTATCACATTACATCAGCTCATCAAGGTATGCCAGAATGTGTCCTCCAAATATACACGTTCTAAAGTACGTAAAGCATTACCCGCAGAATTTTCTTATATCCTGCAGGAATTATTGCATGAGTCGCAAATGGACCCGAACAAGCAAGCCTATGTAAATGGAATCATAACTACCATTATCTCCATAGGGCGCGCCGACCATTTCATCATTGCCATGTGCCATCTCATACAACGTCTTATTATCGATTCGCTGCACATTGTAGGAGACATTTACGACAGAGGCCCGGGTGCACATATCATCATGGACACTCTTTGCAATTATCATAACTTCGACATTCAATGGGGCAACCACGATATATTATGGATGGGAGCGGCCGCGGGGAACGACTGCTGCATAGCCAATGTACTCAGGCTCGCCATGCGTTATGCTAATCTCGCGACAATAGAAGACGGCTATGGGATCAATATCCTGCCGTTAGCAACCTTCGCCATGGAAACTTATGAAAACGACCCATGTGAGGTATTCACCCCGAAAGCCGGAGGAACTTCTCACAATGAAAAGACGATGAGGCTTATCGCTCAAATGCATAAAGCCATAGCGATCATACAGTTCAAACTGGAAGCGCAAACCATCTTACGGCATCCCGATTTCGGAATGGACGACCGTCTTATGCTGGATAAGATAGATTATACTCACGGCATCATCACACTGGACGGGAAAGAATATTCGTTAAAAGACGCCTATTTCCCGACCATAGACCCGACAGACCCGTTCAGGTTATCAGAAGAGGAAGAACAAGTTGTGAATAAATTACGCCATTCGTTCACCAACAGCGAAAAATTACGTAAGCACATCCGGTGCTTGTATGCAAACGGAGGCATCTACCTCGTACGCAATTCCAACCTGCTCTTTCATGCTTCGATGCCGCTCAATGCCGACGGCACATTCAAGGAAGTTTCCATACAAGAAGAATATTACAAAGGAAAATCATTATTCGATAAAGTAGACCAGATCATACGCACAGCCTATTTCGACGATCAGGACACGGAAGACCACCGCTTCGCACTGGATTATATGTGGTATCTGTGGTGTGGCCCGGATTCGCCATCATTCGACAAAGATAAGATGGCAACTTTCGAACGTTACTTCATAGAAGATAAATCCCTGTCGAAAGAGAAAAAAGGATATTATTACGAATTGCGTAATGAAGAATCTGTATGCGACATGATACTTCAGGAATTCGGCCTTGACAAGCCTCATTCGCATATTATCAACGGACATATACCCGTAAAAACACTTAAAGGAGAAAAGCCCGTCAAGGCAGGCGGCAAATTGCTTGTAATAGACGGGGGATTTTCCAAAGCCTACCAGTCCGAAACAGGTATCGCCGGATATACCCTCATCTATCACTCCCGCGGATTACAGCTGGCACAACACGAACCGTTCCAATCGGCACAAAAAGCAATAGAAGAAGGTATAGACATCATATCTACCAGTTTCATTCTGGAGTTCAATTCCCAGCGCATGATGGTAAAAGATACCGACATCGGGAAAGAACTCATCACTCAGATCCAGGATCTGAAAAAATTGCTTTTTGCCTACCGTAACGGATATATAAAAGAAAAATCCTGAGGAAAGGTGTGTAAACAAAAATACAGACTGTAAGGAAAAACAGATAAACCTTAAGTAATAAAATACAAGGTTTATCTGTTTTCCGGTTTTTCGGAACCGGCGGAATAACATAACCAACTGTTTTTTACAGGATTTTTTCCAATCTTTATTTGTTATACATAACGATGTATGTCTCCTATCAGAAAAGCAGCTCCGAAACAGGTTACCAGTACAGCAAAAATTTTATATCTCCCAATATGAAGACCGGCAGGCACATAGGATAACCTTCCTTGCAAGAGCATTAATAACATAAGAATAATTTTTTTGACAAAAGATAGTCTCCGGCATTTCATCACACAAGTATTATCCTTTATCTTTGTTCTCCGAAACTAACGAACATTATATGAGCCAACAATTTTCATCGGCACTACTCGAAAACGCTGTTAATGAATTCTCGAAACTTCCGGGCATAGGACGGAAAACGGCCCTCCGGCTGGTATTGCATCTGTTGCGCCAGGATGAATCAACAGCCGAAAACTTCGGAAATTCTATCATCCGTCTCCGAAAAGAAATCAAATATTGCCGCGTATGCCATAATATATCCGATGACGATATATGCACCCTTTGCTCCGATACAGGACGAGATTCTTCAATTGTCTGCGTCGTGGAAAATGTCAAGGAAGTAATGGTAGTAGAAAATACGCGCCAATTCCACGGGCTTTACCATGTATTAGGAGGTATTATTTCTCCAATGGACGGCATAGGCCCCGGCGATTTGGAAATAGAAAGCCTTGTACAACGTGTATCTGAAGGAGAAATAAAAGAAGTCATCCTGGCCCTGAGTGCAACAATGGAAGGCGACACGACCAATTTTTATATTTTCAGGAAACTCGCGCCCTACGATATAAAAATTACGATTATAGCCCGGGGAGTTTCCATAGGTGACGAACTGGAGTATGCCGACGAAATCACTCTGGGAAGATCGATTATGAACCGAATGCCATTTAACGAAACATTCAAGCCATAAAAAAGCGAATAAATTTATACGAAATTCACCAAATCACCCGTTTATACATATAAAATCGCTAAACAAATTAATATTCATGAAATTAACGTTCTTAGTTCCTCCTGTTTTAGACCATAATAAACCTGCCGAACGGACTGCCGGCTGTACGCGCATCGTATACGCAGCCCCTAATATCTATGAATTGACTGTCGTATCCGTGCTCGAAGAGGAAGGATACGTTCCTATATATAAAGATTTTGTTTATTACCGTACTTCCCGGAAAAAATTTGAAAAATTCCTGAAAGAAGACAACAGCGATATTTACTACATCTGGACGGTCAACCTGTCGATAGAAAATGATCTTATCGCATTAGAACTTATCCGCAAATACCGGCCCGACGCTTTTGTAGTTTTTATGGGTCCGGGACCTACTTATTTCACCGACCGCTTTTTTACCGATGAAAAAGTCATTATTGCACGAGGAGAACCGGAAGTCATCATAAAAGAATGGACCAATGCTTTCCGAGACGGTAAGGATTGGAAGAAAACTGAAGGCATCTCATTTATGGAAAACGGGAAAATCATTCATAACAAACCCCATCTGTTAGTGAAAGATCTCGACTCGCTGCCTTTCCCGGCGCGGCATTATATTGCTAACAGGCACTACCACAACCCCAAGCTAAAGACAACACCTTATACCACGGCAGTCACATCGCGCAATTGTCCTCATCAATGTATCTATTGCGTCCCGAGTTCATTAACTTTCGCCCGGGAAATCGAAAACCGGAAGGAATGTCAAAAAAAACCGTTTATTTCATTCCGTTCTATTGAAAACATTGAAAAAGAGATGAAGCTTCTTCACGAACAAGGATATAAAGCGATTGGATTCATGGATGATAATTTCATCTGGAACGAAGAACGTACTCTGGCTATCTGCCATATCATGCAGAAATACGGCTTCTCATGGGGATGCCAGGCCCGCGTAGATGCGATAACCGACACGATAGCCCGCGCACTGGGCACGTCAGGTTGTAAATATGTCGATCTTGGAGTAGAATCGTTCAACGAAGATATTCTCCGGTTTATAAAAAAAGGAATTACCCGGAAACAGATATATGATGCCATCGGTTATTTAAAGAAATACAACGTCCCCGTAAAACTGAATATTCTGATAGGAACAAGTCCGTTAGAAACAAAAGAAACACTGAAAGATACTTTGCGACAGGCTAAAGAGTTAAAAGTAGACCAGATCATGTTCAACATCGTATCTCCGTTCCCCGGCACCGAATTTTATGCTATGGCAAAGCAAAACGGTTGGATTAAGGGAGGAGAATATACTCCGACAGATGTTCAACGGGAATCGATACTGAACTATCCCCATCTATCGTCGCACGAAATGGAGAAAATACTGTTTCGCAGCAATCTGAGTTATTTTTTCTCTTTTTATTTTATTTCAACTCAATTAAAACGGTTTACCTCAATCAAAGAATTTTCATACGCTTTACAAGCATTAAAAATTAAACTTTTCGGATAAAGATATGCGGTTATCGATAGTTATCATATCATGGAATTCTCTGCCCTATCTCGAAATTTGCCTGAAATCACTGCGATTCATACAGGAATGGGAAGATACAGAGATTATATGGGTGGATAACGGGTCAACAGACGGGGCCTCTCAATTTATTAAAAAAAACTATCCGTATATCCAGCGTATTATTTTACCTGAAAACCGGGGTGTGGCATACGCCCGTAACCGGGGGATCGAAAAAACCTCCGGAAAATACATTCTCCTTTTGGATGACGATACCGTAGCAAACAAAGAAGCTCTTTACGGAATGATTGCTTATATGGAATCCCATACCGAGACAGGGATATGCGGATGCCGGCTTACAAATGCCAGGAACGAGATACAGAAAAGCGATAAAGAATATCCGGGAATTGGCGTTAAATGCCGAAATATTTTCCGCTCGTATACACAAAGAAAAGAAAAAACCTTCCTTCCCATTTCCGAGTACGAGCCGGAATATTTGATCGGAGCCTGCCAATTGATTCGCAGAGAAGCCATCAATGCTGCAGGATTATTGGACGAACATATATTTTACGGCCCGGAGGACGCCGACTTCTGCCTGCGGGTACGAAACTGCAAATTCAAAGTCGTATATCTGCCGCAATTTTCAATTGTACATCATTGGAAACGGGTAACGAACAGAAACATTTTCTCCCGGTTAGCATTTAAACACATTCGGGCTTTATTTTATTTTTACAAAAAACACCACCGTTATTTTTAAATTAAGGGAGTCATGCCATACTTAACCGGAAAAAATATCACGTTACGGGCACTGGAACCAGAAGATCTGGAAATTCTATATCATTGGGAAAATATACCCTCATTGTGGAAATACGGCAGCACACTGGCTCCCTTCTCCCGGCATATTCTTCGCCAGTATCTGCAGGACTATACTACGGATATTTACCAAACAAGGCAACTCCGCCTGATGATCACATTCAAAGATATATCTATTGGAACATTGGACTGGTACGATTACGATCCTTATCATAACCGGGCAGCCGTAGGAATACTCATCGACGAGAAATACCAGCGACAGGGTTTAGGCCGCGATGCACTGAACACCCTGGTCAATTATTCATTCGGATACCTGGGACTGCATCAGGTATATACCTATATTCCCGAAAATAATACCGCCAGTTTACGGCTTTTCGAATCTTGCGGTTTCATCCGTTGCGGTTACATGCAAGAATGGCTTAAAGAGGGAAACGGTTATTCATCAGTAATCACGATGCAATTAATCAATAAAAATCAAAAACCATCTTTAGGATAATAAGGTTCCACATGTACGTTCGTCTGTGTCTGGTCCCCAAAAGTCCTGCGCATAGTCTGTTCCACCTGAGTAGCGATATCGTGTGCTTCTACGATCGATATATTTTTATCCACTTTAATATGAATGTCTATGATGAATACATGTCCGTTCTTGCGGGTTCGCAAATGATGGAACGCTTTTACGCCCGGAACATTCATGACCAGCTCCCCTATACGCTTTTCAACTTCCGCAGGCAAAGATTCCTCCAGTAATTCCTGTATACTCGGTAAAGCCAGCTTATAAGCAACACCAAAGATAAAAACACTCACGACGATAGAAGCCAGCGGATCCAGAATATGCCACTTATCTCCCAGAAACATCGCACCTGAAATACCTATTAAAGTACCTATGGACGACAACGCATCGGAACGGTGATGCCAGCCGTTGGCAATAACGGCGGGGCTATCTATTCGACGCCCCACGATAACAGTGTACCAGTATAACCCCTCTTTCACAACAATGGAAATAAGAGCGGCCCATAAGGCTATCGCCGAAGGACGGCCTATTGCTTTGCCGTGAAACGATTCATATACGGTCACACAACCGTTCCACAAAATGCCGAACGCAACAATAAATAATGCAAAACTGATTATCATTGTCGCAAAAGTTTCAAATTTTCCGTGCCCGTATTGATGGTTTTCATCTTTTCCTTTAGATGATATCCCGATAAATATGATCACAATAAGATCGGTAACAAAATCGGATAAAGAATGCACCCCATCGGCGATCATAGCACTGCTTCGCCCCCAGAAACCGGCCAGTATCTTACCCACGGAGAGTACAAGATTCACGAAAAAGCCTATCCACGTAACTTTTCTGGCCTCCGAGACACGCTGCTTTTCAGCCGGTAAAAGGTTATTTTCCATATCGAAAGAGTTAAATTTAAACTACAAAAATAGCAAGTATTATGTAATCAACAATATTAAAGCCCGAGTTATCATCATTCCCCCGATATTTGCGGAACAGGAATCATGAAAAAGCATAAAAAACAGTACTATCTTTAAAATTTACATGAAAAAGGTTGTAATTCCCGTTTCATTTACATAACTTTATTCACAAGTTTATGACCAAGAGGAGACATCTGTGATCAGATATATTATTATTCACTCTTCCTGAATATGAATTATCAGTCCTCATTCTTATGAATAATCACAATCTCCCCTTTGACTATAAAAACAAAGCTATGAAATTAAAGTCCGAAATATTCCGCATCAATTATGACCAGCAAGCACCCCGCACGGGCAACCTCATAATAGCCGAACCGTTTCTCAAAGAAATATGGTTCCAGAGAGGCGTTATCTGTTTGGTAGAATATAATAAAAGCGGAGCGATGGGACTGGTATTGAACAAACCGTCTGAATTATATCTTAATAATCTCATAGAAGGATTAAGCGACGTGGAAGAGATCCCGGTATTTTACGGAGGGCCCCTATCAAACGACCGACTTTTTTACATGCATACATTAGGGTATCTCATCCCCGACTCAATCGAAATAAAACCGGGACTTTATATCGGAGGAGATTTCGAAGCCATTACCTCTTATCTCAAAAGCGGGAATAAAATAAGACAACATATTAAATTTTTCCTGGGCTATAGCGGTTGGAGCGCCGGACAACTCGACGAGGAAATTGGCTCTCATATATGGGCTGTCTCTCCGTGCTGCGATCCGTCAGAATGTCTGGCCGGAGAAGGCGATATATTCTGGAAAGAAAGTGTAAAAAAAATGGGAAATCAATATCGCACCTGGCTAAGCTGTCCTAAAGAACCGTATTATAACTGAATCAAGCCTTGTAATTTCAGGAAACAGCGCTCTTATATATCCCACATATATATTAAAAAGCAAGCTTCTCTCATTACATATCTATCGCTACACTATTTTATACTTGTTTTTAAATTATAAACGAATTTAAAAACATACCCTCGTCCCTTATTCCGTAACATCCCGTATCTATCCATTTTATAAATGCAATATCTTTCCGGTTTTCATGCCGGTGGAAAAGCCGATCATTCGGGCCTTGAACCGGATAATACTCATATGAAATTAATTAAAAATAATATAGGCATTATTTATATCGGTATTTCAATACCATATCACGAACAAATGACTCTAAGCCAGTCTCGTTCACTGTAAATAATTATTAAGTAAGAAACTGCCATATCGTACGACCATTGCTTTACTCTTTTTAATTTAAATATATTCAAAAAAATCTGGTTTCTATATATATTAATTTTCTTAACAATAATTTCAGAGTAATTAATAAAAAACTCAATAATTTCTTTTGTTTTATGTTTTAAATATATATATTTGTGGTTAGTTTGTTTTATAAATGGTGGTGAATTATAAAACAATATTGATGATAAATTGAAATTTAAAAATTCTAATACTAATTTTCTAACACTAATTAAATCATTATCTTATGAAAAAAACACTACGAACGTGGCTTTCATTAATGGGAGTAGCTTTATTGGCGACCAGTATGAAAGTTTATGCCGAAGGAGAAACTCTGACGGAAGTATGGAAACAGACTGACATTCCTGGCCACGCCGATGCAAGACAAGGTTCCGCCTACGGTGGAAAAATTTATGTACAAGATAAAGGAGCAAAAAAAATCTATGTCTATGATGGCACACAAAAGACCGAAATAGCCAGTGCAGCAGGAACCAGCATAACTGTGGATGATGCCGGAAACCTCGTATATGCTCAAAAATTTCCTGTAAGTACGGCTGCTTCTCAGGCAATCTGCCCGGCGGGAGGTACCAGTTCTCAAGATTTAACCCTTACATTGAATCTGGACGGTCGCGTAGACTTTATGGGAAAAATGACCGGAAATATTATGAGTGCGGAAGGTGGAACCATGTATTTCTTACCTCCGACTGCAACAAAAGTCCAATGCGTTGAAATCAAAAACGGAGTGCAGACAGGAATTACTGAAACAGGAACCATTACTTCTGCCAATAACGGACAAACACATTCCATAGCATCTTCTTATGATGGAAAGATTGTTTATCAGGTACGTACGGACAAAGCGATTTATCAATTCGATGAAGCAAAAACGACAGCTACGGCATTCAAGACACCGAACATAAATTCATCGGCGGGATTCGCTATATTTAAATTGTACGGCGTGACTTATGTCGTATATCCTACCGGAACAAATTACAAAGACGGATTCTCCGTTGCCAATCAGGAAACAGGAGAAGTAGTAGCCGTACATGAAGAAGGAGCAAGTGCTGTTGCATCCTCAAGTGCGACTGCAAACTGGTTATACGCCGATGTGGAAAACGACAATACGGCATCAATTTACCAGTATAGCCCCGGAAACTTCGTAGCGAAATATACCTTTACGGTTCCAGCTATTGTCGAACAGGCCATAGCAGACCGTAATATTTTTGCTTACGGACTTACCGCAACCGAAGAAGGTGAGAACTATACGCTCGCTTATAACCTGAATACGGATGCGATGAATGTTACGATCAATATCAAAAATGCAGACGGAACTGTCGTAAAAACGATTGAAGGAACTACGGCTGCCGGGGCAAACTCGGTAAGCGTGGCTAAAGCAGATATCCAAGGCGACAATCTTTCCTGGGAAGTCGTTGCCAAAGGAACAGCCATTACCGAAATGGCACGTATAACTCCTCAAACCATGGATTATGCAGCGTGGGCTCCCTACGGTGTGGACGTTGACAACAACCCCGAATCCAAACATTTCGGACAGGTATATGTAACTAATTCCGGTGAAGGAAAATGCACAAAACCAGACGGAGAGATTACTGTAAAAAAAGGATTATTCATTTACGACCAGAACCTGCAACGCAAAACCATCGATGAAAAAACAGTATTCGACGGTAGTGTAGCCTTCGAAACGGTTGGATCCTATTATGATCCTCGCACAGTAAAAGTAGCTGCCGACGGTACCTTATTCCTCGGATGTAATGCAACGACGCATGCTCCGCTCTATACGATCGATCCCGACCAGCCCGATACCTGGACTCCGGTATTCGAAGGAACCCAAGATACAGAAGGCGTTATTACCGATGCTGATGGTAATTTCATCGCAGGAGGTACCATGTCAATGTCACTTATAGGAGGTATAAAGGATCAAAAATTGTATGTAGTAGGTACTAAGAAATTAGCTTCTTCATTCAGCATCAACGATATGTTCCTCTCTCTGTATAACATAGGAGACAAGAAAACATGGAACGAGGCGCCTAGTGCCAGATTAACAGTTCCACAAGGACTCACCAACACTCAAGCTAACCAGATACTGGCAGATCCTATGGGCGGTTACTGGGTTAGCCAGCACCGCGGAGCCGGAAATACAACCGAACCTACCTTGATGCACTACAATGCAGCTGGTACACGCGATTACGCACGTTATTCGGCCGATGCCGAACTTCCTAATTTAAGTTACGGGGCAGGTATGGCGATGACACTGGACGGAAAAACACTGGCGGTTTCTTCTTCAAAAGGTTCCAGTTCTCCGACCGTTACCTTATATGATGTGGTTTATGACGAAAACGGGACGCCGACTCTGACCGAAGGCGCTACTTACAATTTAGGTATAGGAGCCAACTTGAATGCTCTGGCGTTCGACTATGCCGGTAACCTGCACGCAGTTTCCAACTCCGGTGAATGGTATGCCGCATACGCTCTGCCGAAAGCTGAAAATGAAACAGCCGTTCCCTGCAGCAAAGACAATATGCTGAACAAAAAAGAATTGAAAGCAGACCGTAATATCTTTGCTTACGACCTCACAGCTACGGACGAAGGCAACAATTACAAACTGGAATATAAACTGAATACCGATGCCGCAGACGTTACCATAAATATAAAAAATGCAGATGGTAAAGTAATAAAATCGTATAACGGCGGAACCGCTGCCAGTGGTAATGTAGTAAATGTGGCAAAACACGATATCCAAGGAGAAAACGTATCCTGGGAAGTAGAAGCCACAGGAACAGCCATTACCGAAATGGCACGTATCACTCCTCAAACCATGGATTATGCAGCGTGGGCTCCCTACGGTGTGGACGTTGACAACAACCCCGAATCCAAACATTTCGGACAGGTATATGTAACCAATTCCGGTGAAGGAGATTGCACAAAATCAGACGGAAAGATTACCGTTAAACGCGGTTTATTCATTTACGACCAGAACCTGCAACGCAGAACCATCAATGAAAAAACAGTATTCGATGGAGGAATAACTTTTGATCCGCAAGCCAACGGAACATATTTTGATCCCAGAACCGTAAAAGTAGCGGCAGACGGCACCTTATTCCTCGGATGTAACACGACTACACATGATCCGCTCTATACGATCGATCCCGACCAACCCGACACCTGGAGCCCGGTATTCGAAGGTACACAGGACGAACACGGTATTATTAAAGACGCAAGCGGTAATTTCATCGCAGGAGGTACCATGGCGATGTCTTTCACTGGTACAGGAAAAGACCAGAAACTGTATGTTGTAGGAACTAAAGACAGAGCTTCTTCATTCAGCATCAACGATATGTTCCTCTCTCTGTATAACATAGGAGACAAGAAAACATGGAATGAAACGCCAAGTAAGACTCTAACAGTTCCCGAAGGACTTACCAACACTCAAGCTAACCAGATACTGGCAGATCCTATGGGTGGTTACTGGGTTAGCCAGCACCGTGCAGCAGGTAACTCTACAGAACCGACATTGATGCACTACAATGCAGCAGGTATACGCGATTACGCACGTTATTCGGCCGATACCGAACGTCCTAACTTCTGCTATGGCGGTGGTATGGCGATGACGCTGGACGGAAAAACACTGGCGGTTTCTTCTTCAAAAGGTTCCAGTTCTCCGACCGTTACCTTATATGATGTGGTTTATGACGAAAACGGGACACCGACTCTGACCGAAGGCGCTACTTACGATTTAGGTATAGGAGCCAACCTGAATGCTCTGGCGTTCGACTACGCAGGTAACCTGCACGCAGTTTCCAACTCCGGTGAATGGTATGCCGCATACGCTTTGCCGAAAGCTGAAAACAAAACAGCCGTTCCTTGCAGCAAAGACAATTTACTGAATTATGTAGAAGTAAAAGTATACGATCCAATAGAAAATCTTGCTGCTGAACCTAACTATACCGATAAAACAATGGTATTAACCTGGGACGCTCCTTCCGGAACCGAGACCCCGATCCGTTACGTAGTAGAATACGCAACCGTCATCGAAGGTGTAGCTCAGACCCCAGAAACAGCAACCGTTGAGGCCGGTACTACCGAATGGGCTCAAACAAATATGACCGATGGCATTTACCAGTATTCCGTAACGGCATATTATCAGAACGGCGAACAAGAAGTCGCTTCTGAAAAAGTCACGATTACAGAAGAATATAAAGCCCCGTCAAACGTAGAAGATGCTGTAGAAACAGTAGAAAAGGTTTATCCTAATCCTACAACCGGAATCCTGAACATATCTTCTTCTCAGGCTATAGAAGATATCGAAGTATATAGCACAGCCGGTATGCTGGTTACCAAAGTAAACGGTAACGGTGATAACATACAGCAGATCAACATCAACGATGTAGCCCCGGGTACTTACTTCGTAAAAGTAAACGGCGGAAAAGCAATGAAAGTAATTAAGAAATAACCTTAAACGACTCAATACATAAAAGAAATGGCGGAGGAAAATTTTCCTCCGCCATTTCTTTTATTTGAAAAACAATGCACATACATCTCTTAAACAGCAGATTACCCAAAGATCCGGAACCTATATTCATCCCGGAAACAATTTCATTAATGAAATACCAACTATAATTTTACCGGTATTAACCTAACGATTTATTTTTATCTCATACGGTTCCCGGAATATTCGTAACTCATAAAACAGCCCATTCCTTATTAAAAAATATAGGGCAGAAAGATAACACAACCTGTAATAGCAGCCGCAATGGCCACACACAATACAGCACCTGCGGCAAGGTCCTTGGCACGGCCTATTGCTTCGCGGTATTCCGGAGAAACATAATCGGCCAATACCTCGAGCGCTGAATTAAAAGCCTCGGCCGCAAAAACTATCCCGATAAGTATAATTACCACCATCCATTCCATAGCCGATATACCGAAAATAAAACCGGCACATACCGCACATACGGCAGCGACTGTATGTATGCGGGCATTATGTTCGGTAGACAGCAAAAGGCGGATACCGTTAAACGCATATCTAAAACTACGCGCCCTTTTTTTAAATGAGAAAGGCTCTTGCTTCATATCCGGTAATTTTAGATCAATATTTATTATAAGATATTACTTTCGAAAAATCTTTTCGTTTCTTTTCCCGGTGCTCTTGCACGGAATATCCTAACAAGACATCCAGCAAAACACGGCGGGAAGAAGGAATTCCCAGGAGTTTACGCATTTTTTTCTCATCGAACCAACCTATAATACAACTCCCTAGCCCTTCGTCGGCAGCAGCCAGTACGATATGAGCAACCGCAATACCCGCATCAATTTGTGTGAATTGCTTATCTTTTACCAGAGAGCCTATACCCGATGTAATATTGGGGCTCTCTTCTACGATAACGATATGTACCGGAGCCTGTTTTGTAAAATGGTTCATACCTAATACCCGGCTGGAAGTGGCATCGGCCGCCTGATTTTTCAAAACAGGATCGTCCACCACGATAAAATGCCATGGCTGGGCATTACAGGCAGAAGGTGCTGCACAAGCCGCTCTCAGAATACGTTCTATTTTTTCCGGCTCAACAGGCCGGGACATATCAAATGCACGGTCGCTTTGACGCTGCAACGCCAGTTCGAGAAAAGTTTCCATTCTCCTATTTTTGAGAGAAATGCATAATCCGGCTGATATATTTACCAATAATGTCAAACTCAAGATTCACGACACTTCCTTCCCTGAGACGGTGAAAATTGGTATGTTCATGAGTATAGGGAATTATCGCTACCTGAAAACTATTATCCTGAGAATTGCATACGGTAAGGCTCACGCCGTTCACCGTTACCGAGCCTTTTTCCACAGTCATATATCCCTGTGCCGCCATTTCTTCATCCAGATCATATTCGAACGTATAATACCAGCTTCCGTCCGCCTCGGAAACTTCCGTACAACGAGCCGTCTGGTCCACATGTCCCTGAACGATATGGCCGTCCAGACGACCGTTCATAAGCATGCTGCGTTCCACGTTCACTTTATCTCCTATCTGAAGAAGCCCAAGATTACTACGTTCCAGCGTTTCTTTTATGGCCGTCACGGTATAAGTATTGCCATCTATGTTCACAACTGTAAGACAAACTCCGTTATGAGACACACTCTGGTCTATCTTCAACTCATGGGTAAAGGAACATTCTAAAGTAAGATGAAGATTTCCTTTATCCCGGCATAAGGCTGTAACGACAGCCGCTTCTTCTACAATTCCGGAAAACATAGCGTACGGTTTTTAATGTTAACTTTATTTCAAGTCCCAAAAATATAAAAAATAGTTGGGACACATGAGCTTTTTATACATAAAATCACTACATTTGGATTACGCGTTATCTTTAAAGTGTACGATTATGGAAATACTTCTTCCTTCAAAAAACGATAATTCCAAACATGAAAAACTGATAAATCCGAAAGCCGTTACAATCATCGGAGCCAACGGTTCCGGGAAAAGCCGTTTCGGAGATGAAATAGAGCGGACTCAAAAGAATGCCAGTTTCCGGATCAGTGCATTCAATGCATTATGCACCATTCCGGACGAGCCGGTGAAACCGGGGTCAATAAGAGACCTCTATAAAAAAACATTGGATGTCTCCCCGTATGTAGCCCGGGACATAAACTCCGAATTCGAACAACTCATATTCCTATTGCTCAATGAAGAGCTGCGCAGCCTTATCATATACAAAGACGAATTAAAACAAAAAGGAAAAGCAGCATTACCCCGGACCCGTTTTGATAAAACTAAGGAATTATGGGAAAGTATCTTCCCGAAAAACAAATTAATGCGGATTGCAGGAAAACTTCTTATACACGGCAACGAAGGCACACAACCCTATAATGCTTTACGTATGAGCCAGGGAGAAAAAGTGGTTTTCTATCTCATCGCTGCCACCCTATATGCCGAAAAAGAATCCGTCATTCTCGTAGACGATCCCGAAATGTTCCTGCACAACTCCGTAATTAAAAACTTATGGGATTCCATCGAACAACTTCGTACAGATTGCACTTTCATATATCTGACACATGATATAGAGTTCGCATCTTCACGCTCCGACGGCAAATGCGTCTGGATAAAATCGTTCGACGCCGAACACATAACCTGGGATTATGAATTTATCGACGCACACGGAGATTTGCCGGAAGCTGTCTACCTGGACATATTGGGCAGCCGGAAACCCGTTCTTTTTATAGAAGGAACCGATAACAGCAGCATAGATATTAAATTATACCCGCATATATTCCCCGAATACCTCGTCAAACCGCTGGGAGGATGTACCAGAGTGATTGAAACGACACGGGCCTTTGCCGAACTCAAAAGTTTCCATCATCTGGAATCGAAAGGAATTGTAGACAGGGACAGACGTACCCGCAACGAAATAGCCTACCTGAGAGAAAGAAATGTTTTCGTACCGGAGGTGGCGGAAGTAGAAAATCTGTTAATGCTGGAAGCCGTGATACGCACGGTAGCCCGCCGGATGATGCAGAATCCCGAAAACGTATTCCGTCAGGTACGTGACAATGTAATCGCCTTATTTTCAGAAGAACTGGAGGAACAGGCCTTGCTGCACACCCGCCACAGGATACGCAGGCAACTCGAATACACGATAGACCGGCGCGTCAAGACTATAGATGAACTTTCTAACCATATCAACAACCTTACGGCCGATATAGACTCCAAATTCGTATTTAAGAGTATTTGTAACGAATTCAGGGGATTTGTCAGGGACAAAGACTACTCGTCCATCCTCCGTGTATATAATCAGAAAGGAATGTTGCCCCAAAGCAAAGTTGCACAACTTTGCGGCTTGTCCGGTAAAGAGAAATACCTTAGCTTTGTACTTTCAATTTTAAAAGAGAACAAAGCCGATGCCGCTTACCTTCGCAAAGCGATCAAAGCATGTTTCGGTCTTAATTAAAAAATAAATATGCTTAAAGACTGGATTTCTGCCGCCCGGCCACGGACATTGCCCGTATCTGCCGGGCCGGTAATCGCCGCCACAGCTTTCGCGTGGCATAACCAAAACTTCCGGTGGGTACCGGCACTTTTGTGCCTGATGTTTGCGCTGCTGGCACAAATAGCGTCAAATCTCGCCAATGACTACTTCGATTTCAAAAAAGGAAGCGACAAAATCGGTCGCGTAGGTCCCCGCCGTGCAGTCGTATCGGGAGATATTTCTCCCCGGGCCATGCTCTCGGCCACCTTGATAACTTTAGGAACAGCCTGTTTATTCGGATGCGGCCTTATCTGGTATACGGGATGGTGGCTTATTCCGGCAGGTATTCTTATCGCATTATTTGCACTTGCCTACACAGCCGGCCCCTATCCTCTTTCTTATCACGGATTAGGAGATATAACCGTATTTGTTTTCTTCGGACTCGTTGCAGTAAACCTTACCTACTATGTGCAAGCACTGACATTCGATATGGACGTATTTCTATCAAGTATAGCCATCGGATTACTGTCGGTCAATGTACTTATCGTGAACAACTACCGGGATATGGAAGACGACAAAGACGCTCATAAAAAAACAACGGTAGTATTATTCGGCAGAAAAACCATGGGAATAATCTATCTGCTTAACGGACTTTTCGCCGTTATTCTCACATGGCCGGTATGGAAATTATCCACCATATTTCCCGTTCTGGTCCCCTTCCTTTTCATGGTATTGCATTATGCATCGTGGAGGGCGCTATTGCAACTGAAAGGGAGGGAGCTAAATAAAGTTCTGGGACGTACCGCGCGAAACCTTCTCATCTTTACACTGCTTATAACAATTACATTGATCTGCTTCTAATACAGGCTAAGTTTCAAATACAGCAAAGGAGATTATAAATGACCTCCTTTGCTGTATTTGGCTTCTGATATATAATTACATATCACCGAAAATAATGTCACGATATTATCTTTTTGAAACAACTTCTTTGAATAGAATATGATTAAAATAGCTAATAAGCAGGAAATGAAATAACCGAAATTTCCATGTAGGAAATCACATCGTATACTTCGTAATCTACAAACATTCGACAACCTGAATTCATCGGGATTCTTTTTCTCTATGAAAGTCGGTAACGGTGTTTTTAGAATATTGCCGACACAACATTTAAATTACTTATTATTAGCAATATATACTTATCACATACCTGTATTACCTTGTTAAAAAAGCAAAAAAAGTCGCTTTGTTGGGGTCACAAGTTATGGGTTTTTTGGCTACCTTTGCACCCGAAATGGAACATATATCAGGATTGCAATATACTATTAAACAGATAGTTCGCTATAAAAATAAGATTTGCGACTTTCATACATGGGTAGAGACCACGATTTAGTCTCTACGATTCTCTCCTTTTCAATTTTCATCAAATAAAATAATCAATTATGAGCAAAAGAAACAGGCTCATAGTGCTATGTTATATAGCGCTATGCAGCCAGAGTCTATATGCCCAGACTCGATTGATGGGCATAGAAGAAATGTTCAGCCTGGCTGACGAAAAAAGTACGAGTCTCGAGGCGTACAATATCGGTCGGGAGGCCGCGGACGAGGCTTTGAAAGCAGCTAAAGCCCAACGTCTTCCTGAGTTGAATGTATCTGCCTCCGTGAGTTATTGGGGTAACGGCGTGTTGTGGGACAGGGATTTCGGCAACGGTATGAAAGTAGATATGCCGCATTTCGGGAACAACTTTGCATTAGAAGCCCAACAAGTAATTTATACCGGCGGAGCAATCAGCAGCGGTATAAAACAGGCGGAACTGGGGAGGCTGTTGGCGGAACTCGACTGGCAGAAAAACCGGCAGGAGGTTCGGTTTTTGCTTGCCGGAAATTACCTGAATCTCTACAAACTGGACAATCAGATACAAGTCCTGCAAAAGAATCTTGAACTGACGGAGCAGATATTGGCCGATATGATTGTCCGCCGGGAACAGGGTACGGTGCTTAAAAACGACATTACCCGATATGAACTCCAACGTGAACAAATCAAATTACAATTGGCAAAGGTGCAGGACAACCGGAAAATCCTCAATCATCAGTTGGTAACAACCCTGCATTTGCCCGAGGGTACGGAGATAATGCCGGACACGACCTTGTTGGAGCAACAATTTGTGACTTTGGCCGAAAACGACTGGCAGAAGTTGGCGCAAGATAACAACATCACCTTGCAACAGTCGCAAACAGCGATTCGTATGAACGAGCAGAAAGTGAAGCAGGAACGGTCGGAACTACTGCCGCATATTTCCCTTGTTGCCGCCGACCATTTGGACGGGCCGATTACCATAGAAGTCCCCGTACTGAACAATAATTTCAACTACTGGTATGTCGGGGTCGGAGTGAGTTTCAAGATTTCGTCCCTTTACAAGAACAATCGAAAGGTAAAGGCTGCCCGTGTGAATGTCCGTCGGGCACAGGAACAATATCAGTTGGCACAGGAACAGGTAGAGAATGCGGTACAAGCAGGTTATACGAATTTTCTGACGGCTTTTACTGATTTACACACACAGGAAAATAGTGTAAAACTGGCTGATGAGAACTATTCCGTAACCAGTAACCGCTATCAGAACGAGATGGCTTTACTCACGGATATGCTGGATGCAAGCAACATGAAGATAAGTGCCGACCTCGGACTTGCGAATGCGCGTATCAATGTGATATACAATTACTATAAAATGAAATACATTACTCACACTTTATAATTCGTAACATTATGACGGCAAGAAAAACAAAAAAGCTGATTCACAATACCGTTATTGTCTGCCTTTTGGCGGGAGGACTGGTTTATGTCTGCTCGCGTTTCATCCATTTGGGAAATGTGGAATATACGGACAACGCACAGGTAAAACAACACATCACGCCTATCAACACTCGCGTACAGGGATTCATCAAGAAGATATATTTCGATGAATACCAACCGGTACATAAAGGCGATACGCTGCTCGTTATCGAGGATGCGGAGTTCAGTTTGCGTTTGGCTCAAGCCGAAGCCGACCTTGCCAATGCACTTTCGGGACAGCAGGCCACTCATGCTGGAATTGCCACGACCCAAAACAATTTGAGTGTGAACGACGCGACCATCGAGGAAGTACGTGTACAAAAGGAGAATGCCGAACGTGAACTGAACCGCTACAAGAAACTGTTGGACGAAGATGCCGTAACGCAACAGCAATACGACAATGTGCTGACCGCATACGAAGCCATCAAAGCACGTTATGAGCAAGTGTCGCGTATGCGCCAATCTACCTTGCTTGCAAAGGACGAGCAGACACACCGGTTAGGACAAAACGAAGCAGGTATACGCCTGGCGGAAGCCGCTGTGGATTTGGCGCGGTTGAATCTCTCCTATACCGTGATTATCGCCACTTGCGACGGCGTGACCGGGCGTAAGGAAATCCACGAGGGGCAGTTGGTACAACCGGGGCAGACGATGGTGGATGTAGTCGATAATGGCGATTTATGGGTGGTTGCCAATTATCGGGAAACACAGCTTCGGAATATCCGGGAAGGGGCGGAAGTCTCTTTTACCGCTGATGCCGTACCGGGTATTATTTATACCGGCTTCGTAGAGTCTATTTCGGACGCTACCGGAGCTGCCTTTTCTATGATTCCGCAGGATAACGCGACAGGGAACTTCGTTAAAGTGGAGCAGCGGGTTCCCGTGCGTATCCGGCTGAAAGAGAATGACACCGAAGCCGTCAGCCGTTTGAGAGCAGGTTTCAATGTGGAATGTAAGGTAAAATATTGAATATGGCGGAATCTACACATAAAGTACCTTTTTCGATGCCGATGTTCCGAGGGGGTATTCCCGAAAGGATACGGCCGTGGGTGTATATATTCATCGTCCTGACATTCCAGTTTTCGGGAGGTATGTATCTCGGAGCATTGAGCCAGATAATGGGTGAAACCACATTAATGCGCGAAGACTTGCTGATGTGTCTTTACGCGAACTTGGCAGGAATGGCGATTTATTTTCCATTGCTGTTCCGCATGAAGTTCCGTTTTACGAACAAGACGCTGCTGATGGGCGCAGCCACGGGTGTATTACTCTGCAATCTGGTAGCCCCTCACATTACATATCTTCCCCTGTTATGGGCTATATGCTTTATCGAAGGAATGTGTAAAATACAGGGAACATTCGAGTGCATGTCAAACATTCAGTTGTGGATGAGTCCGACCCGCGACTTTACGGTATTCTTTCCAGTGCTTCATATTATTATCATCGGAAGCATGCAGTTGTCCGATTTGCTTGCGGTCTATTTGATGTATCATTTCCATTGGAGTTACATGCACCTGCTCGTAAGCGGATTCATGATGGTCGATTTGCTGATTCTGACAACGTGCATACGTCATTTCCGCACATTCAAGAAACTACCGTTGTTCGGTATCGACTGGTTAGGCGGAATCCTTTGGGCGGTTTTAGCGTTGGAAATTACCTATCTGTTTAATTACGGAGAGTTTTACGACTGGTGGAACAGTCCCGTCATCCGCCAGTTGAGTTGGGTTATCGGGGTTACATTGACAGTCTGCCTATGGCGCATGTTCACAATACGACATCCGTACTTGGAACCGCAAATGTGGACGTACCGCAATTTTTTTCCGGTTCTGATTTTGATTACGTTAGTGGAAATGTTTTTTGCCACCGAACATGTATTGGAACACGTATTCCTTAAAGAAGTGATGCACTACGAGGAAATGGTCAGCGTACAGTTGAACGGGCCTATCCTTGTCGGGGCATTGGCCGGCTGTTTGTTCTCCTACTGGTGGATGCATATTAAGCGTTTCGGTTTCGTGAAGCTGATTGCGATAGGTGTGACGGGTATTACTTGTTATTTGATTACGTTTTACTTCACCATATCTGCGGAAATACATCTGTCGCAACTTTATTTCCCAATGATTTGTCGAGGATTTGCATACGCTGTGTTAAGCGTGACATGTATGACTTGCATGGAGGAACTTATGGATTTCCGCCACTTTTTTCAGTCATTGGCAGCATTCAATATGCTTCACATGGTGCTGGGCGGTGTGATTGGCTCGGCAATTTATTCACGTACGCTGGCGTATTATATGCCCGACAATATAGCGCGTTACGGTGCGGCAATAGACCGGATAACTGCCGGGCGAGACCATATCACCGCCGGCAATGTCACCGGGGAGTTTATGGAACAAATGCAGGAGGTCAGTGTCCGTCAGATTTACGGATGGGCTATTTATGCCTGCATCTTCCTGCTCCTGCTTTTCCTTTTGCACGATGCGCCTGTGCGCCGGGAGTTCAAGCCAATGCCCAGTTGGAAAAAGGTATGGAAAAATGTTTACAAGACGGTTGCAGGAAACAACGGATAATTATTTAAGCCGAAAATTATGAGGTTATTTATATAGGGCTGGATTCGCTATCGTCATTCTATGGATAGCAGAATCCGCCGATTTATCGAAACTCCTTGGGCGGGAGGAGCGTGTTGCTCTTTTATGTGGCCGTCGCAATGCTGTTGGCCAACCTTCCGAACCGCAAAGTATTAACAATTCCCTTATGTCAATACCACTGCAACCTGTCATACGTACTGCTATGCTTATCATACTTAAGATCGCTCAGTAACGATGATTTTACACTGATATGAAAATTATACGATTTATAAGGGCCTACCGGGATAAAGCTGGCGCTCATTGTCCAGCAATGCAGGTCGCGGGTTATACCACAATTCATATATGCAATGCGGTTCGTATCGAAATTATAACTGCTGGAAAAATTAAACGACCAGTTTTTCGTCAGGTTTATATTACCTGAGAAACTCAGATTCTGCGTAATACGCCCTTCATATTCCCTTTTCTGTTTATTAAATGCCCCGTATCCGTAATTAATGGAGTAATTGATCGAAAGGCTCCAGGGAACATTCCATTTCATATAACCGTCCGAAGAAAAATCATCCTTATTCTCTTCTTTTTTATTATTCTGCGGCTCTTCCTCCCCGGCTTGCTGTTCATCTGCAAATTCGGGATTAGACGGTACAGAAGCAGACTGATCATCTTTTTTCTTCCGCTTGAAAGTATCGTTATTAAATGTATATGAAAACGATGTTCCCGTCGAACGCAACCGGGCCAAACCTTTCCCGGCCTGTAACCTCGTTTTATTGATACGGGTTCCCTGGTCGTTATAGGTGTACAAGTCCCAGATTGCACTCAGGTTCAGATTGAAATTCTTGGTCAGTCTCAACAAGATAGAGGTATTCAGGTCACTCCATTTCAGGGAGTCGGCCGCCATATTGTACGAAGTCGACAAAGATAATTTTTCTATTAATGAGATTCTTCTTTCTCCTGTGGTGTCTCTATCCGATTTTATCTTCATCTCCAGATTATTATCCAAAGAAAACGAAACCATGCCTTGTTTGCCTTGAGGAGCCGTACCGTATAAATTTCCCGAGAAAGGAGAATATTTACCCTCAAATATCTGGCCGTCCTTTATATAACTATACCGATGATAAAATCCCCAGCCAGGAGAAGAAAAGTCCGGACGAGCGGTAAACGACACCGACGGAGTAAGGACATGGCGTATCATCTTGACTTTGTCCCCGAGAAATTTCATCGGCTGAAAAAAACCGTATATCTTCGTAGACATGCTCACTCCCGCATTGAAATCATAAACATTATAAAAGCCGTAGGTCGTATCTACGGGAACCAGACGGCTCAAGTTTGGATCATAATTCTGAAGTGTCTTCGATGTGTACATACGGTCGTTAAAGCTGATAGTGGGATTGATATTCACATATTTGAATACATTGAATGTAGCTGAAGCCGAAGCCGTATGCCTCATACCGTTTCTCCAGTCTTTTATCAGGTTGGATTTAAAGAACAAGTCTTGTTTTGTCTGGATCGAATTCTGAAAAAGACCGCTATACGTGAGACGTATTTTTTCATACCAGCGTTCATTCCCTACCGGATTTTTACGCTTGAACGGATATATCTGGCTCATTGAAATAGTAAGGTTCGGGAACGATACCGCTACGGTAGAGTCCTGGGTACGCTGGGTGATATTAGCCGTGGTGGAAATGCTGAACGGCGAGTTAGGAAACCGGTAAGTCATATTTACCGATGAACTCTTCGTATTCTCGGTAAAACTATTGCTGAACTGGCTGTTCAGGTCATTACGGGTATAACCGCTGGTCGTAAAATTCACACTGGCAGAGAAACTCATATTAGGATTCGCTTTAGCATCCTGTGTATGTGTCCATGCTACCCTGAAGTTTTTTTGTTTCGAATAATCGGGCATACCTTTATCTCCGGTAATCGTAGTGATAAAGCTCAGATTAAAATTACCAGAGTATTTATATCGTTTTATATATTGCGACTGGGCATTGACACCCCAGGAACCTTTGGTATATATCTCACCCGTTAATGCCAGATCCATATAATCGCTTATGGCAAAATAATATCCGCCATCGCGCAAATAAAATCCCCGGGCCATTTCATCACCGAAAGTAGGGACAATGATACCTGACGAATATTTCTGAGTGAACGGAAAAAAACCGAACGGAACGGCAAGGGGCAACGGAACATCGGCCAGTACCATGTAAGCCGGTCCGGTAACGATATTCTTTTTAGGCCTTAATTTAGCCTGTGTAAGCTGCATATAAAAGTGGGGGTGATCGTGGAGGTCACAGGTCGTATAACGTCCGTTCTGCATAAAATATTCGTTATTCTCCATCTTCTTGGTCTTCCCCCCGGTAAGATAACCTTCGCCCTGCTGGGTAACGATATTGGTAATGAATCCCTTCTTGCTTTTGAAGTTATAACGCATTGTCTTCGATTCATATTCCCCGCTCTTATCTTTGAATACAGGGCTGCCCTGCATTTCTCCCACACTGTCGGGACGACCTACGGCATAAACGATGCTACTATCCATGTTCATGGTTATTTCATTTGCCTGGAGCTCTATATCCTGGTATTTCACCACGCCGTCTCCATACATATAAGCTGTATTTCCACCTGTAAATACGATGGAATCTTTTGCCGAATAATCGACTACGGCATCCAAAGGATTTTTCTTTTTTGGAGGAATACTGTCTACCCGTAAGGAATCGGTAATTAAAGAATCTGACCCGGAACGTAAAGTATCCGGCAATAATCTTCCGGAAGTCTGGGAAGAGCGAGCTGCCGTACGAACCGTACTATCGGTCATCACCGTCCTGTTTACAGGCTGTTCCATACGGTTAGAATACCGTTTTGGCTGTGCACTAAGACGCACGAACAGCAAAGAGCAGAACAATGCTAATATGATGATATAGAACTTATTTCCTGACGACATGCATAAACCTGTTATAGGTTACAAGCTGCAAAATTACACATTTTCCACAACTAACGGGGGGTTTGACTCTATTTAATATATTTTAGAGATGAAACAAACAGCTCCATTCATCAAAACGGGACAAAGATTCTGTACCGTACTTTTGTATGCCCGTCCGTATTTTTTCCACTGTTTTCTCCCGGTCGGGATGAGATTTGGAATAAAATTTATCTGCGTAACATATTATTTTTTCTTCTATGCTCTCCGGCAGCATATCACGAGAGGGAATAGGAAGATTCTGGCGTTCTATATCTTCACGGGAAAGACCTGTTCCTGTATGGCGTTCACAGACCAAAGCATGCCGGGGAAAACCCTCTTTCCTCAATATTTCGGCACCCAGAATACCATGGCATATATAAGGCTCATATCCCCGGCATTCTATTTCAGGCGCATCTGTAAGAAAAACGCCCAAATCATGTAATAATGCCGCTTCCTCCACAAACTTCCGGTCGGCTCCGAGTTCAGGATGCGCATCGACTATGGAAAGCGCTTTATCAGCGACTTTCCGGCTATGGTTCCATACCAAATCATATAAAGGGGTTCCTTTTTTATAATACTTATCGAAAACTGCTTGTGCATCCATATATCCGGTCATATATTTATTATTGACAAAGATATAATTTTCACCCGTTTATTCAGAAGATTTTATTACAATTATAACAATAAAATAAGTTCATCCTGAAAACAAAAATGGTAACGGATTACCCGATTCGCTCTATTTTACGATTTCACCGTTCCAGTTCATTATGCCCCGGTCGAGCTCATACACTTTAAAGCCCATACGGGAAAGTTTTCGGGCCGCATGCTTACTTCTCGCCCCGCTACGGCAATAAACCGCTACCGGCCTCTTCTTATCGAGCGCAGAAATTTGTTTATCGAAATTGATTCCGTTTACATCCACATTAACCGCATTAGGGATATGCCCCGAAGCAAATTCTGCAGGAGTTCGCACATCGACAATCTGGACGGCGGTATCCGCAACCGTTCCGGCAAAATCAATATTATTTTGAGATATGAACTTTGCCGGACTCTGTGTACATGCAGTACCTCCCATCAGGCATGCAAGTATCATTGTATAAAATCGTCTCATCTTTTCAATAAATCGTTAAGTAATTCCGGTGTTTCTATTTCTTCACATTTAATAGATAAGATCAAATCCCGTCCTTTATCCGTAAGAGAAAAATACATCTGGCGTCTGTCCTCCGATCCTATAACACGCTGTACCAGTCCCTTGTTCTCAACTGAACGGATTACCTTCGAAGTATTCGACGAAGTGAGCCCTAAAAGTTCTCCGATCTCTCCGGACGATAGTGTTACGGACTTACACAATGAACATAACGCCATTCCTTCATTTAAACAAATGCCGTACGTTTTTTCAAATCTCGATTCAAAGCAAACTACTGCTCGTTGAATGTCACGTATCTTACACAATTTTTCCATTTTTCTATTCTTATAAACAGCCAGCCGACCGCAGGATTATCCTATTCTTTTGCCGGACTGAAAAGCATCCGTATTATCTATCCTCACTTTATTATTCCATATAACCTGAAAAGCCATTGCGACATGTAATCCCCGGGAAATATGAGAATAATCTTCTGTTCATGCATAACTTATTACCGGTCTTAAATGAAAATCACCGAAACGAAACGCTTCGTACACCTTTTTCTGTACGAAGAGAAAAACGTGTCTTTCCGGCAATCGGCATCTCCCGCATAAGAGATAAATAATAAATGAGCCCGGATGCCGGAACCCGACTCTTTAAGACATCCCATAAACTGTCCCCGATGTTTATTCCTATTTCACTCTGTAAATGCTCATGATAACGTCCGTCCCGATCTTGGGCTTTCAGGATAAAACAACCTTGATCATAACAACTTCGGCCGGAAAATATTTCCCCATATATAATCAAACAAACAAATTCACATTCGCATTTTCGGCACGCTCCATATAAGTTGCCACGCCACCTACGGTCACATCGTCCAACAGTTCTTCACGCTTCACACCCATAACGTCCATAGACATCTGGCAAGCAATGAACTCCACACCGCTGTCAAGAGCCTGTTGCCTTAAAGACTCAAGCGAGTCGATACCTTTCTGCTTCATAATATACCGCATCATCTTATCTCCTATTCCCAGCATACTCATTTTCGAAAGATGCAGCTTCCGTGAACTCGACGGCAACATCATCCCGAACATGCGCCCGAATATATCTTTCTTCACCTTGGGCTTAGCAACTTTCTTAATTACATTCAAGCCCCAAAAAGTAAAAAATATAGAAACCTTCTGCCCTGTCGCTGCCGCTCCGTTAGCAAGGACAAAGGTAGCGAGAGCTTTATCCAGGTCATCACTAAACATAATCAGCGTTTTTGCTTTACCGTTGCACGATGTAACGATCTCACATGTTTTAGGAGAGCCTTTCTCGATAACTACGGTATATTTCCCCTTTTCCTCTGAATTAGATATCAATAAATTCCCCGTAGTATTACACCAGGCCTGCGCATCGCGCGAAAAACCGGCATCCGTCGCTGCTATCTCCACACGTTCCCCTTCTCCTATAGAATCGATCGCCTGTTTTACTTTCATTATCGGCCCCGGGCACTGTAATCCGCAAGCATCTATTTTCACCGTTTTTATCTTTATATTATCCATATTCCCGGTATTCCCTTCTGTTTTACCCTCTTCTAAAACGGATGCGGTTCGGTTGATTACCGGAGCGGTTGCAGCCAGATAAGTCTTATACCCTCCCGAAAGATTCCTCACATTCTTAAAACCTCTTAAAGTGAGAATTTTCAAAGCGAGATAGCCTCTCAGTCCGATGGCACAATATATATAAATTTCCTTGTCGGCCGAAAGCTCATCGATCCGGCTACGGAGTTCTTCAAGAGGGATATTTACCGAACCGGGAATCGCCCCGAATGCAAATTCGTCACGCGTACGGACATCCAGCAACAAAATATTTTTATGATCCATCTGTTGCACCTGGTTCCACATAACAACCGGCATGGCTCCGCTGACGATATTACCGGCTACATAACCGGCTATTGCAACGGGATCTTTTGCCGAGGAAAAAGGAGGGGCATAACAATGTTCTATTTTTGCCAAATCATAGACCGTTCCATTATTCTTGATTGCCAAAGCGATCTGATCTATACGTTTATCTACTCCGTCATAACCGATACACTGTCCCCCGTATAATTTACCGCTACGGGGATCAAACGTAAGTTTGATCGTAAGAGGCAAAGCATCCGGATAATAACCTGCATGAGAAGCCGAATGAGTCGTGGAGCTGGCATATTCGATACCCTGTTGTTTCAGGCGTTTGGCGGCAAGGCCGGTCGATGCGACCGTCATATCGAAAACCTTCGCAACCGAAGTACCTATAGCCCCTTCATATTTTATCCTGTTTCCGAATACCATATTATCTGCAACGATACGTCCCTGCCGATTGGCCGGACCCGCCAGATAATTCAACCAGGGTTTGCCCGTTACAGGATGAGGAAATTCAATAGCATCTCCGATCGCATAAACATCTTTTACCGAAGTTTCAAGATACTCATCGACCCAAATTCCTCCTGTCTCACCAATCTTCAATCCGGCCGCTTTCGCCAACCCTGTTTCCGGGCGTACCCCGATAGAGAGTATAACCATATCGGTTACAAGACTTATCCCGGATGAAAAGGACACTTCTATTTTATCCCCTTTTTTCTCAAACCGTTCGACACTTTCTTCCAGGAATAACCGAACTCCTTTTTGCAAAAGGTGCTGATGGACATGCGAAGCTATAGAAAAGTCGACCGGAGCCATTACCTGGTTGTCTCTCTCCACTACCGATACCTGTGCACCGGCATGAACCAGATTTTCAGCCATTTCCAGCCCGATGAATCCGGCTCCGACTACAACCGCATCTTTTACTTTTGAAGATGTCATATAATTTTTGATACGATCGGTATCTTCCACATTACGTAAAGTAAAAATGCCTGCAGAATCTATTCCTTTCAACGGCGGACGAACGGGAGAGGCTCCCGGCGATAATAGTAATTTATCATAACTTTCGGTATAAACCGAATCATCAGAACGGCGTACCTGTACTATTTTCGCCTCTGTATCGATTGCAAGAACTTCACTTTCGGTTCTCACATCTACATTAAACTTATCACCAAACGTAGCAGGAGTCTGTAAAAACAATTTATCTCGATCCCCGATCGTCCCTCCTATATAGTAAGGCAATCCGCAGTTTGCATAAGATATATACTTTCCCTTCTCGAACATAACGATTTCGGCAAATTCATCTGCTCTTCGCATTCTCGCTGCCGCTGTAGCTCCCCCGGCAACTCCTCCTATAATAACGTATTTCATATTTTATTTTTTTAATATTACACTAAATATTCCTACGGAAATAATTTCCATAAGAATATAACAATGCAAAAATATAAATTATTTTCCAATGGAAAACAAAATAACCGAATATTTTTCATATTCAAAGAACATATAATTCTTCAAATTATTTACATCTAAGATAAACGCCTCGTTGACAACATTTTTACAATAATTCCATTACTATTCCGGAATATACAGGGAATATGATACGCAGCAAACATTCGAGATAATAAATATCGGGGAACCGGAAACGTAGCCAATAAAGCAGATACGACTAAAAACGTTCAGGTCTACAGGTTAATATTCTTTTTTTAACGGAAGTCCTTCATCGGCTTTCACATGGAGGATATCTTTAAAGTTTGTTGTATAACAAGGAGACAGATATTCGTTATGAGGCTTCCACCGGGAGACAATTCCCCGGGCCGCCAGCTTAACCTGGTCCCTGCCCATTTTACGATTTATAGTATCTACAGCATCCATCAATTTCCGGTGGCGTGCCCGGTCCACCTCATCAAAAAGATTCATCTGTATATTTTCTTCCGGCACAATGCGGGAAACAACGACCCCCGCACGTTTATAAGCAATACCATCCCGATAGATACGCCGCAGAGAAAGATTTGCATAATGAACCAATTCCATATCGCTATTCGTAGGAACAGGCAATTCCACCTGAAAAGAATTTACATATTGTTCCATCTCGGTACGGAAACGATTGCTTTGTATATATACCAGCAACGTCCCCGCACACGACTTCTGCCGTCGTAAACGGGCGGCACAATGAGAAGTGAACGTTGCTACTGCCTCCGATAAATTATCAAAGGTAGTTACCATATCTCCAAAAGAACGGGAAGATGTGATACTCTTTTTATCGGGAGATTGTACATCCAGCGAAATACAAGGTTTACCATTCAGTTCCATCCAGGTTTTTTCTCCTTCTACCGTCAGTATTTTTTTTACCCAAGTCTGGGGTAAACGGCTAAAATCGTATGCTGTAACGATCCCTTTTTCCTGCAACAACGGGGCTGTCCGCCTACCTATGCCTCACACCTCATGAATAGGAGTAAAACGAAGGGCATCCCGCAACATATCGCCTTTATCCAACAGACAGGCCCCCCGGAATACGGAGCCCTTTTTCGCAATATGAGAAGCTATCTTGGCCAAAGTCTTGGTAGGTGCGATACCTATACTCACAGGAATACCTATTTGCTTCAAAATTGTCTCCCGGACATGCCGGGCATAACTTTCAAGTTCATCATGCTTTATTCCGTCCAGGGACAGGAATGCCTCGTCTATGGAATAGACTTCCAATTCGGAGGAAAAACGGGATAACAGTTGCATGACCCTCCTCGACATATCGCCATACAGCACATGATTGGCCGAGAACACCGAAAATTTACCCTTTTCTATTACCTGTCTCACCTTGAATACAGGTATACCCATAGGAATGCCGGCAGCTTTAGCCTCGTTACTTCTTGCAATGACACAACCGTCATTGCTGCTCAATACAATGACAGGCCTGTTATTAAGAGACGGATTGAATACCCGTTCACAAGAAACGAAAAAATTGTTGCAGTCCACCAAAGCATACATGGCATTTATCCCCTCTTCATATCTTTTATTACATAGGAAACGACGCCCCACACCTGGAAATTACTGCCCTCGGCCACCCGCAAAGTAGGATATGCCGGATTGGCGGGCATGAGATATAAACCGTCCGGACGTATGGATATGCGCTTAAGGGTAAACTCCCCGTCAATAAAACACACTGCAATGCTTCCATCCAAGGGAGGAAGCGATTTATCTACCAGCAACAGATCACCGTCATTAATTCCGCAGTCCTGCATCGAGCGGCCGGTTACCCTGGCACAAAAGGTTGCCGAAGGATGATGTATCAACTCTTTGTTCAAGTCTATAGAATCGCCAGTATAATCCTGCGCAGGACTCGGGAATCCGGCCGGAACAGCTTGCTCGAGCAGGGCAAGAGTCACTTCTTTATTATTCTCTATTTTCTTTATCTCCATTATACAAATATATACCCGTTTACTACAATCATCCCGATAAAATGCGTTAAAAAGAGGAGGGATAAGACTTAATTCAATACAATATCGTCCGTGAAAACCGAATCCAGAGAGTACACACGTCTCGGTCATTAATTTTCCCGTACCCGTTTCGCAAATCCCGGGGTCATATAATATTCGTTCCCGAGAGTATCGTCTTTTGATGCAAATATAAGTAATGCGTCCAGTTCCGGCTCTGCAGCCAATATCTCTTTACTCCGCTCTACACCCAATACCATGAATGCAGTAGCATATGCATCAGCCGTCATACAATCAGGAGCCATTACCGTAGCACTCAATAACGAATGCCGCACAGGATAACCGCTTGCCGGATCTATCGTATGTGCTACTTTTCTACCGTTTACAAGGTGATAATTCCTGTAATTGCCAGAAGTAGCTACTGCTGCATCGGTAAATCGAATGATCTCTTCTATATCCGAGTTCTGAACATCATTTTCTTCCTGAGGTTTACTGATGCCGACAGACCATAACTCTCCTTTCGGGTTCTTACCCTTCGCAATGATCTCCCCTCCTATCTCGACCAGATAATCCGTAATGCCTTTCTTCTCCAGAAATTTGCCGATGACATCTGTTGCATATCCCTTTGCGATCGCCGAAAAATTAAGCGTTACGCGGTTGTCTTCTTTTATGACCCTGCCGCCCTTCAATTCCACTTTATTCATACCCACTATCTCGAGTAAACTATCGATCATAACCGGAGTTATAGTATCTCCATTTTTAAATCCGAATCCCCATGCGTTTATAAGAGGAGATAATGTAGGGTCAAAAGCCCCTCCGGTTGACTTATATATTTCTTTCGAACGTAAAAATACCGCGCGGAACCAATCATCAACCTCTATACTTTCGTTCCTGTTCACCTTTGAAATAACGGAAGCTTCATTGAAAGGAGAAAGTGATAAATCGAACGCTTCTAATTCCCGCTGTATTTCGGATAACAAATTTTTATCATACCGGTAAGTAACATGATAGACTGTACCGAAAATAAATCCTTCGTCACGTTGATAAACAGGTTTGGCCGAACGGAAAAAATACATCAACAGAAATATTATTACAAACAAAATTGCGGCAACAAGGCCCCGGTTTACACGCCTCATATTTCTTTATCGTTTAATTTATGCACATTTCATACTTAAAAACCAAAAGAACGGAACAAAAAATGTTTTTTATATCAGGGAATATCTCACAACTCTTTAATTTCAGGAAAAATAAAGATGCTCTATTAAGATCTTTACACCTATAAGTATAAGGACAATACCGCCAAACACTTCCGCTGTATGTTGTAAATTCCGTCCGCAGTATCTTCCGATATAAATGCCGGTAAAAGACAAACAGAATGTCGTAATCAATATAATAAGGGTGGGAACGGTCATACTGATATTCAGGAAAGCAAAAGATATTCCCACGGCAAGTGCATCTATACTGGTAGCCAGGGACAACCCTAACAAAGTACGGGTTCCGGAAGGATCGAAGCAGCACAGATCATTCCCTTCTTTTTTTTGCAGTCCTTCATAAGCCATACGGCCTCCCAAAAACAGCAACACGGCAAAAGCAACCCAATGGTCGTAATCCACAATATATTGTCTAAAACTACTACCCAGCAACCAACCCAGTAAAGGCATAACAGCCTGAAATACGGATAAGAAAAAAGCAATCTTCATAGCCCGCCTTACGGGAAATTTTTTCATAACCACCCCACCGGTGATCGAAACAGCAAAACTATCCATCGAAAGACCGATAGCTATCATGATTATTTCAAGTAGATTCATAAGCTGTATTATTCACACTTTTCAGTGCTGCAAAGTAAATAAATTATATTTGTAAACCCAGCCTGTTACCTACAAAAAGAAAAGCCTGCCAAAAATGACAAGCTTTTCCCAAACATAAAACACACAATAACACGAACACAAATCAATTAATCAACAGAAATAGGAGTCATAGTATAAGTTAGTGTATTCAAATCTACTTTCATATGATATCGGCCCTGAGGGGAAAAAGTAATATCTCCTCCTCCCAGCGACAAAGTGCCGGGTCCGCTTCCTGCCCCATAAGAATTACCCTGGGTCCAGTCCGGCATGGTCGTTAATTTAAACTTCACCGCTCCCGAAGGATCATCGGCAACCACGAGATTCAGGTCTCCTTCATATTTATTATTCATACGATATGAGATCAAAGTAGGAGCTTGTTCTATGTTCCATCCCTGATAGTTTCCGGGAACATACAATTTAGGATAATCGATTACCATGGCATAAGGGGTAACCTGTAAATCTACGGGTTCGGAATAGACAAAAACCGAAGGGGTCAGATTTGCCTGCAAACGTATATAAAGAGTTCTTGGCTTTCCGGCTTCTCCGCCCAATATTATAGTTGCCATATTCAATTTGGAAACCTGAATCGATACATAGTCTTTCGTAGATTCTCCCAGAATAATAGGATCGGCAAATTCCTTACTATCATCTACCTGCAAAATAAAAGTAGGGGCTGCCGAAAAACCATAATCTCCCAGTGTCCAAGAGAACGTCTCTGCAATAAAATTCGCCGCATTTTCATTTAATACTAAAGACGGGAAAGCAAGAGGAGAAATCACAGGCGCTTGCTTGAAATCATACGCCGGACTGTCATCATCGTTACAGGAAACCAGGAGCCCCGCCAAAGACAACACAATAAAAATATATTTTATATAAGCTTTCATATACTCATCTTCTTTATTGAATTAATAACCAAAGTTTTGTTGTACACCGGGATTGGCAGCAATTTCCTTGGCTGGTATCGGATACAGCCGGTATTTAGTGTCGGTAGATTTTCCGGCAAGTACCCCGCCTTTCCACGGCCACAAATAATCACCTGTCGTAAATTTCTCAAAACGGATAAGGTCGGTACGGCGATGCCCTTCCCAATAAAGTTCCCGAAGCCGCTCAGCTAATATGACATCCAGATTCACATCTTCTTGAACAAACTGTTTCACACCGGCCCGCTCCCTTAAATAATTCATATATTGCAATCCTAATCCCTGATTCGCGGCACCCCGCCATGCACATTCGGCATACATCAGGTATACATCTGCCAGACGGAATAAAGGAAAATCCGTGTCGGGATACGGATCTGCTCTTCCGGCCTTATTATCCCAGTCTGTAGATAATAAATTAGTAAATTTAATTACACCATATCCGTCCTGATAACGGGTAAGGTCGGTATTTTCCACATTAGCCCCTTCACTAAAGAACAGGGAACGATTATCGTCTGCTTCGAACGACTGCACCAGAGTAGATGTAGAGCGAGGACCGCCCCAACCATCATTTACACCGTATTTCGAAGGCGTCATTTTACCCCCATAAGAACCTATCGTCAAATACATCGTACCTCCGTACGAACGAATAGAATCTTTATCGAAAGGCACAACCATCAAGATCTCTCCTTTACTGCCTCCTCGGGCATACTGATCGTTATCGGCACAGAAAAGGAACTTATAAGTATCGGCCAGACCATGTGTAGCCCCGGTTCCGTACTGAGCTATGATCTTTTCACACTCGGCCGCACACAAACCATATTGCGGAGTACCTGTATAAACTCCGGCATTCAAATATAATTTAGCTCTCAGCATCCACAAAGCACCACGTCCTACGCGTCCGTATTCAGGGTAAAGAGGCAGAGATCCTTCTATATCGTTCAATTCACTTAACAAAAAATTATAAATCTCGAGGCGCGAATGCTGCTTAGGAACATCCATTATTTTATCTTTTTCCGTAACGAAAGAAACGTTCCCGAACAAATCAATGGCATGCCAGTAAGAAAGAGCACGGAGCATACGAACCTCATTACGGTATTTATCTATTTGCGCTGCCAGATCTTCCGAAACATCATTCTTAGCGAGCATCTCGGGAGTAGTATTCCGAAGAAAATCATTACACATGGCTATCTGAAAAAATACACGGCTGTACATTACATAAACAAAACCGTTGGCTGCAGACCAGTTCATCTTGCTCAATTCGGGCAAACCGGCATCATTCCATCCCAGCAAAGCCTCGTCCGTGGGTAATTCCTGCAAATTCCAGTAAGCACGCAAATATTGGGCTTGCCCTTCATCGAACCCAAGTATATCGGGCTTACCGGCAGGTCCTTCCTGTCCCGATACAGCCAGCCCGGCATATACTTTCGCTACAAGCTGTGTATAATATTGAGGGTTCTTACGAAAATCCTCTAACTGAATAATATTATTATCAATAGGTTTCAGGTCCAGATCGTCCAGACAGGAAGAAAGAGCTGCCGACATGCCGAGACACCCGATAACAATATATTTATAAATTGATTTTTTCATACGTTTCAGCATTTAATAATTAATTACTACACCTAATGTATATGTCACTGGACGCGGATATACATTGTTATCTATCCCACTGAATACTTCGGGGTCGAGACCTTTATATTTCGTGATCACAAACGGGTTCTGCACGGCTCCGTATAAGCGAAGTTTCATTTTATTGTTCAGGAGATTATGCCAGGTATATCCCAGAGAGATGTTTTCGCAACGCAGGAAACTCGCATTTTTAAGATAATAATCGCTCATGAACTGGGTATTCTGGAACTTGGCTCCGCGCTTCATCAAGTTACTGGTAATACCCACGCTGTTATAAATAGTAGAATAACTTGAATTCTGGGATAATACGTTATCATATACATAATTTCCGATATTAGCCCTTAGTTGCATACCGAAATCGAAATTGCGGTATTCTATAGAAGTATTAATACTTAAGACCACCTTCGGATCACGGCTCTTGCCGATACGTTTATCGCTTTCGTCTATTATACCGTCCCCGTTCCGGTCTACGTACAGTCCTTCTATGGGATTACCCTCTTTATCGTAAACCTGCTCGTAAAGCAAATAACTGAAAGCCGGATAACCTACCTTATGTGCTTGTACCGTATTTCCGGTCCCACCACCGATACCGCCGACAGGAATAAAATAATCGGCACTGTTGCTCTTATTCAATTTGGTTATTTTATTGGAATTCCAGGCCACATTAAATCCCAGGTTCCAGGTCAGCTCTTTTGTAACTATAGGCTTCGTATTGATATTGAACTCTATACCTTCGTTACGCAGGCTACCAATATTCGTGTATATTTCATTTGTCAGGTTAGAGCCTGCAGGGACAGGGATGAGACTGATAAGGTCGTTAGTTTTCCGGTAATAATAATCAAGAGAACCATTGATTCGGTTATTGAGGAAGCCGAAATCGAAACCGACATTATAGGTAGTCGTCTCTTCCCATTTGATATTCGGATCGTATCCGTTAGGACGAATGGTATAATAATAAGTGTCTCCGAAAGGATAAGCCGCGGTAGGATATCCTAAAGAGAACAAAGGGAGATACGGGAAATAACTGTCGCTTATATCCTGTTGCCCTGTAATACCATAGCCCAAACGTAATTTAAGTTCGTTCATGTAAGAGGTCGCTCTTTCCATAAACGGTTCGTTAATGATCTTCCAGCCTAAAGCTACAGCCGGAAAAGCCCCCCAACGGTTATCTTTCGAGAAACGTGAAGTCGCATCTCCTCGTAAAGTAAAAGTGAAAAGGTAAGTTTCCTTATAGTTATAATTTAGACGCCCAAAAAACGAAAGCAATTGAAGATGATCGGCCGCGCTGGTATAGTACCAGGGGGCATTATCGGGCATAAGCGTTGTATTCGTACTGCTTTCCTTATGAAACCGTTGCCAGGAATAGCCACCCATTACGTCTATTTTACTTTCTATAGATTCAATATTCTTAGTATAATTCAGGTAAAAATCAAGTAAAAGATTCCACTTTTTCTGGAATAAACGTTCGTCTTGCCCCAGACCTATTTTCTTGTTTTCTTTATAAGTAATAGGAGTATTAGGTTCCATAATATTATGCTGAACGCTTTTCAACACGTCATATCCCATATTCAGATTTGCTCTCAAATCGGGAAAAAACGGTAATATATAATCCAGTTGCAAATTACCCACACTCCTGTAAACATTCGCTTTCATAGAACGGCCGTCTAACAATGAAACAGGGTTTAAAGGAGAAATGCCTATAAGATTGGTAGTCCCCGGCTGGAACCACATAAAATATCCGTTACCGACTTCTTGTCCGGGTACTTTAACCGGCTGTGTCGGGTCAAAAGCTACCGCCCCGCCGATCGCGGCCTCATCTGCAAAACGATTATGCAAATAGAATCCTTTTACGTTCGCTGTAACACTCAATGTATTGTCAAAAAACTTCGGAGTAAGAGTGATAGATGCGGTAGCGCGATCCATCGCCGAGGTTTTAAGAATACCGTTCTGGTTGGTATAAGTCACCGCTACCCGATAAGGCAACGCTTTGAGAGTGCCGCCCACACTCAAATTATAATCCGAACTTACCGATGTCCGCAGTACTTCATCCTGCCATTTCGTATTACTTTTACCTAATAATGCATAGGCCCCACTATTTTCTCCAAACTGACGGGCAATCACCTCGCGAAACTCATTCGCATCCAATACCCCTACCGTATTACGGGGAGTATTCACATACATATTGGCCGAGAAATTGATCTGGGGAGCACCGCTCTGTCCTTTCTTGGTCGTAATGATGATTACGCCATTCGAAGCCCTCGAACCATAAATAGCCGTTGCCGAAGCATCTTTGAGTATTGTAAAGGTCTCTATGTTATCGGGAGAGATCATACTTAACGAATTATTCATACCCGTGACTCCCGAATTGTCAATAGGCACACCGTCTATTACGATAAGAGGATCGTTCGTAGCGTTCAGAGAAGAACCTCCACGAATACGTATATCTCCGCTACCTTCGGGTCGCCCTCCATTCAGTGTTACCACAACACCCGGAGTTTGCCCTACTAAAAGATCCTGAACCGACGTAGCCAGTCCCGATGAGACTTCATCAGGTTTTACCACGGTCAATGAACCTGTAGCATCACTCTTTTTTACCATACCATAACCGATAGCAACTACTTCATTAAGGGCTATCGCATTTTCCTGCAATACTACTGTTATCTGCGTACGGTTCTCTACAGGTATTTCCTGTGAATTATATCCTATATACGAAACTACCAATACTGCACTTCCGGGTACATTAATTTTAAACTTGCCGTCAATATCGGTCATTGTTCCACCTGTTATACCTTTCGGAATAATATTTGCTCCGATGATAGGCTCTCCTTGTGAGTCGATGACCCGGCCCTGAACCGTTATCTCCTGCGCCATGCCTGTAAAAGCCATACATACTCCTATCAGCAGGAGCAGCCATACTTTCCGGCTTTTTTTTCTACAAATGCTTTCCATGCAAAAGTCATGTTTTAAAATGTTTTACAATCCGTTCCAATTAAATGCAGGCACATTTTTAAATCATATTTTTTACGCCAAAATATTTACGTCTGCATTGCATATCTCTTAAACACTATGTATCTTTTTTTGTTTGGCATTATCTATTTTTTAAGAATATTAAATTACAGAAAAAAATAAAAAACCGTTCCGGAAAAGACATTCCGGAACGGTCTACAAAAAAACATGACGAACTTATACTTACTAATTAATACGTGCCATCTTATAGAAAGTTTTTGGAGACATACCGTACTCCCTTAAGAAGAGTGCATGAAATCTTTTATAAGAAGAAAAACCTGCACTGGCAACTATGGTTGTCAAAGGGGTATATATGGAATAAGGAATCAGGTTACGCACATGATTCAATCTCAGCCAGTCGATATAATCTTCAAAAGAATAAATGCTACTTCCGTTATTCACTGCATATCTGATATCCGATTCCGTCACAGCCAAACGACGGGCTACATCACTGCACAAGAGCCCGGGATCGGTATATAATACTTCCGTTCTCATAAGATTCCGCAAATCTCTCATCAACTCGTTATCACATAATTCAAAATAATGACTGCCAAGTAATTCGCCCTGAGTCTGATACAATTCAGAACAAACATCCTCATTCATCGAAATATGATGAAAAAGAGAATTCTGCCTCAAAATCAACCGACGCTGATATACCGCATACAAACACAAATTCAAAGGAATAAAAAAGGCTATTCCCATTGCCACTGAAAACGTGTCCCCTACAAGATTTCCCATAACTATTTCACGAGAATCTTCCGAAACTCTAATTTCAGAAGGAATACTCATAATATAGTTTCTGGCCCGGTTAAGGTCAGAGAATTTAACAGATAATCCTTTATATTGTTCTGAAGGTACCTTTATTAACTTATCTATTAATAAAGAAAAACTTAAAGGTTTCGAAGATATTGAAGGCAATCTTTGAGAAAGGACGATAGTCACTCTGTCGTTATGCAACAGATTCTTCCATAGATTATCTGCTTTTAAAGCCGGACATCCGAATATATTGAAAAGATATACGCAGATTATAATATATAAAGATATCTTTATAATACGTCTCATATTAAATCATATAAATTGATTATACATTTTTCATCGCTTTTTTTGTTATTTAATATAGGATGAAAAGAGAATATCCCGCCGATTCCCACCGGTGAAATATTTCTCTCGTAACTTCATAAAGCTTTGGATTTTACTTTATCCACGGCTTCGGCCAATTTCGCAGCTTCATCACCATATAAGCTGATCTGAGGCATAACAGGTTCGTAAGAAAAAGGGATGAATTCAAAAACCTGGATACATGCGAACTTACGATCAGCAGTAACACCCATCGATAATTTCACTCCGGCTTTATTTCCGGTTATCAATTTCAAAGTTGCGATGTTATCGAACTGACGGTCTTCGACCATTCGTTTTAACCTAACCACTTCCTGGGAATCAAATAAAATATCTGTTTGGGACAAAACATCTCCTGTCGCTTTATAAATAACAGTCTTTTTCCCGAGTGCCAGTTTTATGACACCATAGACAATCATAGCTACCCCTGCTACAAGGAGAGCGAGCTTTAAAGACGACTGAGGATCGGTTACCACACTTGATAATGCAAATGCTGCTACGGCGATAATTACCGAAACCAATCCTTTAACTGACAAACTTTTTTTAACCGATATATCTTTATTTGCAGGAAATACCTGCGCTACACGTTCTTGAGTTTCCATTTTTATATGCTTGATTTAAAAATTTCTGTATTAAATTTAAATAATCCGGAATGTTATTCATTCCTCAGTTCAGGTATAAATATATACCGTCATCGTCATGATTATAAATCACATAATCATAACAACCTATCGAAATATTAAAATACAGAAAAAACTAAATCCGCATACGGCAAAGGGCATACAAATAATGTCCGTTACCTCTCAAAAGAGATTGATATAATGCGCTTTCAATAGAAGAGCTTTTTAATTTAAGCCCGAAAACAAAAGATTTGAATTGACTAACATCGGGTAATGAAGGAGTTATACGAGATAAAATCCTGAAAAACGGACCGTTGCCAGATTGCTCAACCGTATGGCATAAGCCATTAACATCTAAAGCGATAATTGAAAACTGAGATTGTCCTTTTTCATCATCAGTACACGATAATGTACCTGCGACTTCCCTCCCTACGGATTCTGTTTCAGGCATAAACACCCCCGCTGTGTTTACGAAAAGGTTTAAACTCACAAACACACTCAGGAAAATTAATAATATGAATTTAATAATATTCCTCATATGTATTACAAAGTTATATACTTTTTTCCCAAAATAACAAATTTCATCTGTTATTTTATCAGAATTTTTGCATATCTACCAGACGTTTATAGTGGCGATCCAGTTTTAACAATTCCTCATGTGTACCACGCTCTACAATTCGTCCCTCGCTCATGACACAAATAAGATCGGCATCTTTAATCGTTGATAAACGGTGGGCAATAACCAGTGTCGTACGATTCCTCATTAAGTTTTCAAGAGCTTCCTGTACAAGCCGTTCACTCTCCGTATCGAGAGCCGAAGTTGCTTCATCCAAAATAAGAATAGGCGGATTTTTTAAAATAGCCCGGGCTATGCTTACCCTTTGGCGCTGTCCTCCCGACAGGCGGCATCCTCTGTCACCTATATTCGTATTATAGCCATCTTCGGTAGCCATGATAAAATCATGGGCATTCGCTATACGGGCGGCTTCCTGCACCTGTTCCATCGTGGCAGATTCCACTCCAAAAGTTATATTATTATAGAACGTATCGTTGAAAAGAATAGCTTCCTGATTCACATTCCCCATTAATGAACGCAAATCGTAGACCTTCACATCTTTTACGTTCACCCCGTCGATGTAGATACCGCCTTCGGTCACATCATAAAAACGGGGAAGCAAATCGGCCATCGTAGATTTCCCGGAACCCGACTGCCCGACCAGAGCGATCGTCTGACCTTTTTTAATAGTAAGATTCACATCTTTAACTACCATCTCGGCATTATAGCGGAACGAAACGTTCTTATACTCTATACACTCTTTCAGTTCATGGATAGCAATAGGACTGGAAGGGCTTTGTATCGGGTTCACTGCAGAAAGAATCTTATCGACACGTTCCATTGAAGCCAAACCTTTTTGTATGGCATAAGCCGCTTTTGAAAAATCTTTGGCAGGATTAATGATACTGTAAAAGATAACCAAATAATATATAAAAGAGGCTGCATCAATAGAACTGGTTCCGGACAGGATAAGCGAACCGCCATACCATAATACGATAGCGATAGTAAATGTGCCCAGGAATTCACTCATGGGATGCGCAAGAGCCTGCCTGCGATTGATACGGTTGGATATTTTATAGAACAAATTATTATCGTCATGGAAACGGCGGATCATCCGGTTCTCTGCATTAAATGCCTTTATAATCCTGAGTCCGCTCAAAGTTTCCTCTATCATTGACATAAGTATTCCCCACCTTTGTTGTCCTTCCAACGAGGTACGTTTCAGCTTTTTACCAATCTGTCCCATAATATAACCCGCTACCGGCAATAAAACCAGAACAAATAATGTGAGCTGCCAGCTTACGACAAACATAGTGCCCAGACATACGATTATCATAATAGGATTTTTGAACATCATATCCAGCGAAGCCATAATCGAATTCTCTATTTCGCCCACATCTCCGGACATTCTCGCCATTACGTCTCCTTTTCGTTCCGAAGTAAAGAAACCGATAGGAAGACTTACGACCTTTTCATATACATAATTACGTATATCCCGGACTACTCCCGAACGCATGGGTATCATAAAATAAGAACTCAAATAAGATGCACCGGTCTTGAAAAATGTCATAACTACAAGAAATAACCCCAAAAGGAACAGGGCATACGAAGGTCCCGATTCATTAATAATCTGGGTTATATAATAATAGAAATTATTTTTACATATATCGACCAGAGAACCGGAATCCCAGGGCATAAAATAATAATCGGCCGTCTTTATCTTAAATAGAATTTCCAGTATCGGTATAAGCAGGGCGAACGAGAACAAGGTCAGCACCGCTGCCAGTATATTGAACAGGATATTAAGAATCAAATAATGTTTATACGGAGGGACAAAACGACGTAGTATCTTGATAAATTCTTTCATATATTACTCTTGTTGATGATATGTTACCCGGCCGTCCGGCAAAACGGGATTATATATGGCTGCAAATATAAACACATTTACCAACTTAATAAGAGATTCCCTCAAAAAAGTGAAGGGTTCCTGAGCAACCGAAAATAATAAATGACAAAAAATGGGTAAGAATACTCTATTTTGCCTAAAATATGTGAATTATTGAGAATCATTTAAACCTTATCCGGGAATTCAAGTCGTATAATACGTCTTCGAAAGGGAAGGAAGGCACCAGCATTATTTCTTCGTATTTATTAATTATGAAAAGAATACTATTACTTCTGCTCATTACGAGTATCATCGGCATACCGGTATCACTGGCACAAACCACTATTTCCGGAATGGTAAAAGATAAAAGCGACAACACCCCTTTGGAACAGGTCGGCATACGGCTGCTATCGGTCAGGGACAGTACTCTCATAGCAGGTGCAACGACAAATAGAAACGGATATTTTACTCTCTCTCAGATAAAACCGGGCAACTATATCATCGCATTTACCTATATCGGATATAATACTTATTACAAAAATGTGAGCGCAAATTCACAATCTACTAAAAGAAACATCGGGATCATATATATGTCTCCCAGCGACATAATGTTAAAAGAAGCCATCGTAACAGGTAAAAAAGCAGAAGTCGTAGTCAAGGAAGATACCGTAGAATTCAATGCCGATTCATATAAGACCCAGCCGAATGCCGTTGTAGAAGATTTGATGAAAAAACTTCCCGGGATAGAGATAGACAACGACGGAAAGATAACAGCAAATGGTAAAGAGGTAACGAAAATACTTGTGGATGGTAAAGAATTTTTTGCCAATGACACGAAAGTGGCAACTAAAAACCTGCCGGCAGACATCATAGACAAATTACAGGTAGTAGACCGTAAATCCGATTTGGCACGACTCACCGGAGTGGATGACGGAGAGGACGAAACCGTCATCAACCTGTCTATCAAAAAAGGGATGAAACAAGGCTGGTTCGGGAACGCAGAAGCCGGATACGGAACAGACAACCGGTATGTAGTAAATGCTATGGTCAACCGTTTCATCGGCGACAATCAGATCACCATACTGGGAAGTTCCAATAACACGAACAATATGGGATTTACCGATGGCGGAGGTATGCAGGGACGCCGGGGTAACTGGGGGATGAGCGGAGTAAACACATCTCATAATATAGGAACCAATTTCAATGTGGGAAAAGAAGAGATATTCAGGATAGGTGGAGATATTATGTTTTCGGCGACAAACCAGATAGACCGGAGGCGCACCCAACGCCAAGACTTATTCAAAGACAGCACCTCTTACAAAAACTCTGAAAGTTACAGTAATAACAAAAGCCGTAATCTCACAGCAAATTTCAGAATGAAGTGGGAGATCGATTCTATGAACGTAATCGAATTCCGCCCGAACTTCCAATATAACCATTCCCAGTCTCACCAGAACGATACATCGCTGACAAGAGCCGGAGATGCCGACAGGACTCCCGTAAACCGAAGTCTGAACAACGAAAATAACAAAGGACACGGTTACAATCTCTCGGGACGATTATCTTATAACCACAAATTCAAATCTAAATTAGGGAGGTCTTTCAGCCTGGATTTCCAGTATAGTTACAGCGATACGCGGGAAGAGGGATACAGCCAAAGCGAAAACTGGCTGTATCTCCTGAACAAAGATTCGGTGCTTAACCAAGATATAGAAGACCATATCTGGAAGAACAGTTACAGTGCCCGTTTGAGTTATACCGAACCCATAGGGAAAGGGCATTTCCTGACCTTCTCTTACCGTTTCCAGCAAACATTCAACAATGCCGATAAGCTGGCTTATAACGCTGATTCTTTAGATCTGTTCCTTATCAGGGACTACAGTAACAGTTTCCGGAACGATTTTACTACCCATTCTTTCCAGATAGGTTTCAAGACGGTTCGTCCCAATTACACTTATAATATAGGTATCACGGCAGACCCTTCGACCTCCAAATCGGAAAACCTCATCGATAAAGATAAAACCATTCCGTCATATACGGTATTTAATATGGCTCCGTTTTTTTATTACAGATATAAACTGGATAAACGAACCAATATACGCATCGACTACCGGGGACGTACTGCACAACCATCCATGACGCAATTGCAGCCGGTTATTTCCGCAACAGATGCCATGCACCAGACTATCGGTAACCCCGACCTGAAACCTTCGTATACCAATAACCTGAGATTAAGGTTCAATAATTACAACGAAGAAAAACAACGTTCGCTTATGGCCATGCTGTTCGGAAACTATACTTTTAACAGCATCATCAATTACAGTACATACAACCAAACGACGGGAGGCCAGACGACCAGCTACAAAAATGTGAACGGCGTATGGAATGTTTTCGGAGTATTTATGTACAGTGCCCCCCTGCGAAATAAAAAATGGCAGTTAAATTCAGTCACACACATCCGTTATGCCAACGATATAGGTTATAACAACGGAGAACGAAACCGGGCCATATCTTTCAATCCGAGAGAGAATTTCGGTATCACCTACCGCAACGACTGGGCAGAAGCCGGTATCAGGGCTAATTACGGTTATCAGCTTACATCCAGCAGCATTCAGAAAAACAACAATAAGGAAATACACTCATACGGAGGTACATTTAACGGCAATATATATTTACCGTTCGGACTTAGCATCGGAACCGACCTCAATTACCAGGGCACTAAAGGATACTCAAACGGATATGATGAAAATTACTGGATATGGAACGCTCAAATATCCTACATGTTCCTGAAGAACAAAAATGCAACCGTTTCTCTCAAAGTCTATGATATATTACAACAACGGAGCAATATACGCCGAACCGTTACGGGTAACTATATACAAGACGTGGAATACAATACAATCAATAGTTATGGATTAATAACGTTCGCCTACCGTTTCAATGCATTTGGGAAAGGAGGAAACAGGAATAACGGAAACCGCCCCGGCGGCCCGATGGATAATCCCAGAAGAGGCGGATTCGGCGGTGGCCATCCGGGTCCTCCTCCCGGCGGCCGATTCTAAAAAAGCAAAAGCACCTTCATCTGCAGAGATAAAGGTGCTTTTACCTAACGATAAATTATTTATTCTATCTTATCGGTCGTTTTTCCGGCCCTTACCAGACTCTCGGCAGCTTGCAGCATCGAAAAGCAATAATCTCTCAAATAGGCGAACTCCCCATCGTTTTTCCGTTCTCCCGCAGCCACCAGTTTATTATTATCTTCAAGATAATAAAATTCTTGTTTGCTCTCGGGAGAATAAATATAGAAATGTTCGCGATCCCTGCATCCTATCATATTATCGGCCGTAAAGAACATACACGGACGTTCTTCATTCAACAAATCTACTCCGAAATTATTCCGGACATAACTTATATTCAATAGCCCCAACAACGTAGGAGCAATATCTACTTGCCCTCCAAAACAATCCTTCTGTCCATTAGGAAGCAGACGGGAGTATATCATCAACGGTATATGATTATAAGATTGCGGCATTTCACAATCGGGATCACCCACTTTTTTACCATGATCGCCCACAAAAACAAAAATAGTATTATCGAACCACGGTTGTTTCTCCGCTTCTTCCATAAACTTACCGATAGACCAGTCGGCATATTCCACTATCTGCATTTCAGGGTCTTTGCTGTGCGGATGGAAATAAGAAGGGATCACATAGGGAGGATGATTACTTATAGTAAGCAATGTCGCGAAAAAAGGAGACTTTCCGTCAGCTTTTTCATTCAGTACCGGAAGAGCATACTCAAACAAAAAATCATCCTGTACTCCAAAACTATTAACGACTTTTTCTTTCGGATAATTTTCCTGTGAATATATTTCATCATAGCCGTTGGTACGGAGAAAAGCATTCATATTATCATACTGCGACTCATGCGTCATAAAGAACAGGTTGGTATATCCGTTATCCTTCAATACGGTAGGTAAACCCGAATAAAGAGGTATGACCGAACCTTTCATCGCGTTCCGCTTCATAATAGCTGGATATGAATAAAGCGTGGCATAAAGACCGTGATTCGTGTGAATTCCGGCTGAATAAAACCGGTTAAAGCTCAATGAATGCCGGTACAGACTGTCCAGATTGGGAGTCAGTCCCTGTGTTTGTCCAAACGCTGCCATAAAATTAGCCGACATGGATTCCATAAATATCAACACAACGTTCGCTTGCAAAGGTTTTCCAGAAGCATCTATTTTACGCATCAACGGATAGTCCGGATAAAAACTGCTAACGGCCAAGTATTTACACACCTTCTCTATCGCTTCTTTCTCGGGCATCAATGACAAATAACGATTCTCGGCCCTCCGGTCATCCAATGTACTGTTCAATAAATTGAATGTAGGATTAATACCCAGTTGGTTCAGGAACGGATCGTTGCAATAATATGCAGCACTTACTTTAATGGGATTATAACCTGTACGTCCCCTTATGCCGAAAACACAAAGACCGATAAGGAAAACGGAACAAATAAACTGGGTTCCCAAAATGACAGGCCGCACTCTTGGGACAGATGTGATCCTATCTATACGTTTAAAATATAACCTCTTCTCCCACAATGCTATAAACACAAACCCCACGGATGTTATTAAAAAATAAAGAATAGGAAGATAAAAGGAGGATTCACCGAATATCATTCCGAAGGTCGTTCCTCCATAATCCATCCAATTAAAAATAGATGAATTTATATTTTTGAAAAAATATTCGAAATAAGGAATATTGGCAGCCGATACCGCAAAAGTTACAGCATACATTACCATAAAATAGACCGATATTCCGGCATACAGTCTTTTACCGTAATATTGAAACAAGGAAGCTACACACGCGACAACGAGCGGAAGCAGCAATATATAGCACCCAACCACATTATCGAACCATATTCCACGAACAAAAGCTATTGATTGCAGCCATCCGTCATGCCTGAATTCCGGAATAATACTATGATAATTTTCTATAAAAGTAATCAGGCGGAACAACGTCAGCAGGACAAGTCCCGAAACATGCAAAGACAACAAATAAAGGACAGAGAGTATAAACCTTTTCATGAACGGCATATTTTAATACAGAAACAACTCTTTACCGGCCGTAACTTAATGTTATGTGAAACAAACAATGGAAAGGGATGCAAAACACATCCCTTTCTACCTACCGTATTATTTATTCTGATTCATCAGAAAATGTTTAAACGCACCGAAATCAACAGGCATGGACAGACTTTGTTTGCTGCCCAGCATAAATTCCTGTAAGCGCAACGGAATAACGACCTGCGCTCCGGTAATGGATTCGACGGTTTCCAGAAATTTAGAAGGATGGGCTGTCTCCAGGAAAATTCCGGTCTCATCCGGCTGTAAACCTTCTTCCAAAGCCCGATATCCGCAAGTACCATGGGGATCCAACAAATACCCGTCCACTTTCAATACACGCGCCAGTGTTTCCCTTATCTGTTCGTCCGTATAACTTGCCCCACTCACATCTTTACAGATGGCCTCGTACGAGCCATACAGGTCGAGTACCCGGGCAAAATTACTGGGATCTCCCACATCCATGGCGTTGGCTATGGTCGTCACGGAAGGGCGGGGCTCATATCTCCCCGTACGCAGATATTGCAAAAATATATCGTTGCGGTTATTAGCTGCGATAAAACGTTTTACAGGCAACCCCATACGTTTGGCAAAAAGACCGGCCGTAATATTTCCGAAATTCCCGCTAGGTACACTGAATACCAGGTTTTCAGGATCTTTTTGTTCTTTCGCCAGTTGTGCATATGCATAAAAATAATAAAAGGACTGCGGCAGGAAACGAGCGACATTGATAGAATTCGCAGAAGTAAGTTTAACAGCCTCGTTCAATTCTTTATCCAAAAACGCTTTTTTCACCAGTGACTGGCAGTCATCGAAAGTTCCGTCCACTTCAAGCGCAGTAATATTTTTACCTAAAGTAGCGAATTGCATTTCCTGTATCTTGCTGACTTTATCTTTTGGATACAAAACATAAACTTTGATGCCGGGCACATCCAGAAAACCATTTGCCACCGCACTCCCCGTATCTCCGGAAGTAGCTACCAGCACATTCACGGTTTGCCGGGATTCCCGGTTCATAAAATACCCCAGTAACCGGGCCATAAACCTGGCGCCTACGTCTTTAAAAGCCAATGTAGGACCATGAAACAGTTCGAGACTGTAGATACGGTCGCTCACCTTAACTAAAGGGATATCGAAATTAAGCGTCTCATCCACCAGTTTTTTCAAGTCACCGGCATCCACATCTTCTCCGAAAAAAGCTTCTGCCACTATAAAAGATATCTCGCGCAAAGACATTTCTTTCATATTATGAAAAAAGGCCGGAGGAAGCTGTTTGATAACTTCCGGCATATACAATCCCTTATCAGGAGCCAGTCCTTTAATCACGGCATCACGGAGCGATACGCTTTCCGAATTTTTGTTTGTACTGTAATATTTCATGTCATCTGTCTTTAATTCTTCATCCATATTCCTTTCGCCCTTTTCTTTTAGAAGCATACGGCGAATACTCTACCCTTCATTTTCTTTCCCCAAAAACGCCCGGATAAACTCATCTCCTTTTAATAAACCATACGAACCTCCCTCCACGCTATATTCATCATATACCTGCACGGCATCGGGTTCTACTCCGGGTTTATAGATAATAAAAGGCACAGGGCTACTGGTATGAGTCCGCATACGGCAAGGCGTAGGATGGTCTGGTAAAAGAGCTATCGCTACCGGTTCATCCATCTCATGCGTCGCCTCAATCAATCTTTTCAGGACACGACGGTCCAGATTCTCCACCGTCTTTTTCTTTAACAGGACATTTCCTTCATGTCCGGCCTCGTCACTCGCTTCTATATGCAGGTAAACAAAATCATGGAACCTGAGTGCCTCAATGGCTGCTTCTACCTTACCTTCGTAATTTGTATCGTACAATCCGGTAGCACCTTCTACAAGAACAGGAGTAAGTCCGGCATATACGCCGATACCCCGTATAAGGTCTACAGCCGAAATAACCACTCCGCTATTCAATCCGTAATGCTCGGACAAAGTTTTCATTTTCGGTTTATATCCCGGAGACCACGGCCATATGCTATTCGCCATATCCTTGCCTTCGGCTTTGCGTTTCAAATTTACCGGGTGTAACGGCAATATTTCCTGCGAGCGACGTATGAGCATATTCAAACGTTCGGCGGTTTCCAAAGCTTCCGGGAGCAAAGATTTTATCATTACTTTATCCGCCGGCGTACCCGGGACATCATGGGGAGGGGTGCAGTCCAACTGTTTATTACCTCCTTTCACTTTAAGCAAATGCCGGTATGAAACCCCATGAAAGAAATTCACATCTTTTCCTCCCAGTTCCTCTTGCAGATATCCGATTAGTTCCGCCGATTCCTCACTTGAAATATGCCCGGCCGAATGATTCTTTATAATTCCGTCTTCGATGCAGATGAGATTACACCTCATCGCCATTTCTCCCGGAGCGATATCGACCCCCATACTGGCAGCTTCTAAAGAGCCCCGGCCTTCGAATACCTTGTCCAGATCATATCCGAGCAAAGCCATATTAGCTATTTCACTACCGGGAGCATACCCTGCAGGAACCGTTGTCAGACGACCGCAACGGCCATGAGCTGCCAACCAGTCCATAGCCGGCGTCTCCGCAGCCTGTATCGGCGTTTTGTTTCCCAGCATTTCGATAGGCTCGTCGGCCATCCCGTCTCCCAATACTATTATATATTTCATAGGCGCCTCTCTTTCTTTTTTCAACGAATATTAGCAATACTGATAATATCGGCAAATACCCCTGCCGCCGTTACCACAGCTCCCGCACCATATCCTTTAATAACCATCGGATATTCTTTATACCGTTCTGTCGTAATAAGAATCACATTATTACTTCCTTCCAGTAAATAGAACGGATGTCGGTTATCGACAGCCTGCAAACCCACCTCAGTCTCACCGTTTTCCAAGCGGGCGACAAAACGGAATTGCTTGCCCTCTGCTGCTACCGCCTTACGTTTCTCTTCGAAACCGGCATCCAATTCCGGTATTTTTTTCCAAAACTCTTCCTGGGTTCCCTCAAAATATTCTTCCGGAATGAACAGATTACGCTTCACATCGCTTTGCTCCACCACATATCCGGCTTCACGGGCCAGAATAACCAATTTACGTATTACATCCTGACCGCTCAAGTCCACTCTGGGGTCAGGTTCGCTGTATCCCGCTTCCTGCGCCCTGCGTATTGCTTCACTCAGTGGTACATCTTCGCTCAGGATATTAAAAATATAATTCAATGTACCAGACACGACAGCTTCTATTTTAAGAATTCTGTCTCCACTGTTTATCAGATTATTAATCGTATTGATAATGGGCAGCCCGGCACCTACGTTTGTTTCGAACAGATACTTCACATCCCGTTTCCGGGCGGTCTTCTTCAACTCTGCATAATTCTTATAATTGGAAGAAGCAGCGATCTTGTTGGCCGCAACAACCGATATATTATGACTAAGTAATTTTCCGTACATGGAAGCGACTTCGCTACTGGCCGTACAATCTACGAATACGGAATTGAAAATATTCATTTTAATCACCTCCTGGCATATACGCTCGGGTGTTGCAATTATATCGGAAGCTTCCAGAGCTTCCTTATAATGTTCTATATCTATGCCGTCCCGGGAAAAAACACATTTACGCGAATTGGCCACCCCGACCAGACGTAACCGCAAAGCTTTATTTTCCAGTAGATTCTGTTGCTGTTTCTTTATCTGATGTAATAAATCACGACCTACGGTTCCTACTCCTACAACGAACAGGTTAAGTACTTGAGCATCGGACAGAAAAAAAGAGTCATGAATAACATTCAATGCTTTACGCAGGCTGTTCAACTCGATCACAAACGATATATTCGTTTCAGACGCTCCCTGGGCACATGCAATCACATTGATACCGTTACGTCCCAGAGTATTGAACAACTTTCCTGCAATACCGGGCGTATGTTTCATATTTTCTCCGACGATTGCTACGGTAGCCAGATCCTTTTCGGCGCTCACACCGCTTATCTCTCCCGTCTCTATTTCCAGAGCAAATTCTTCGTTAAGAACCTTTACGGCAAGCTCGGCATCGGCATTACGTACCGCAAACGAAGTATTGTTCTCCGACGATGCCTGAGATACAAGAAATACGCTCACTCCCGACTTGGCAAGAGCATTGAATATACGGGAATTGATACCTATTACTCCTACCATACCCAATCCCGAAAGAGTCAGAAGGCATGTATCATTAATGGACGATATTCCTTTAATTGCTTTGCCTTCAGCAGAAGACTGCTCTTCGGTAATAGAAGTACCGGGAGCTTCGGGATTGAACGTATTTTTAATGGCAATAGGAATATTCTTGTGAAATACGGGATAAATAGTAGGCGGATAGATGACTTTAGCTCCGAAATTACAAAGCTCCATAGCTTCGGTAAACGAAAGATGCTCTATCACATAAGCCGAATTTATCACGCGGGGATCGGCCGTCATAAAGCCGTCGACATCGGTCCATATTTCCAGACGCGAAGCAGATAAAGCAGCAGCAAGAATCGCTGCCGTATAATCGGAACCTCCGCGTCCGAGATTCGTAACATCGCCACTATCCCTGTCCGAAGATATAAATCCCGGTACGAGAGCGACACGAGGACAATCTACGAATGTTTCGCGGACAAGCCGGTTCGTTAATTCAAAATCGACGATATGTTTTCCGAATTGTTTTTCAGTCTTAATAAAATTACGGGAATCATAATGCCTGGCTCCTGATATGATACGACTGACGATAACGGAGGAAATACGTTCTCCGTAACTTACTATAGTATCCAGAGTTTTTGTCGAAAGGTCTTTGATAAGACAAACTCCCTTATATATATTCCCCAGCTCTTCCAGTAAAGAACCTGTAACCGTTCTCACTTCGTCCTTATATTCGTCCGGGACGATACCGGCTATCACATCGGCATGACGCTTTACAATAAAATCAAATTCATCCCGATAAGTTTTATCTCCGTTACCCGCCAATTTCGCAGCGGTAATAAGCCTGTCGGTAATTCCACCTAAAGCAGACACTACAACGATCACAGGCTCTTCGCAACCTTCAACTATCTTTTTAACATTATACAGACTTTCTACGGAACCCACTGATGTTCCACCGAATTTCAATACTTTCATTCCTGGTTATTCAAGTTTTTTGCTTTACCGGTATAACTCTATTAGCAGGGATACCGGTAAACTAATGCTGTCTTTTTCACATATGTAAAAAAAACGCACGAACAAATTTAAAAAATTATTTCTAAGAAACGGCCACAAGAAAGGTTATTTGACCGAAATTGACGGATATAAATAATTGACCCCCTAAGGGGTGGTCTGCAATGTATGGGATGTAGTGCAACAATATATGTACCTCGTAGCCATAGATTAACTATTAATCCTCTTTTTTTAATAGTGCAATATTAATCAATATTTTTCATTTATCCATAAAAATTTAATTTTTTATTTCAAATATTCATATTTTATTATCCGAACATAACATTCATCCAGAGCAATAGCGGTTTTAAATTACCGGTTGCTTTCCGTCTTTTCTCTCAATACATCCGCCCTGGACTTGCTTTGCGTAACCATATACACCCCGGCGAATATACAGGCCGCAGCTACCGGCTTCTCCCACGTAAGAGCATCCTGGCCTGCCAGTATAGCAGCAATTGAAGCCACCAGCGGTTGCACATAATTATACATACTTACGGTTGTGGGGCGTATACGTTTTAATGCTACCGGAATAAGAAAAAATGTGAAAAACGTAGCTAACAAAGTAATATAACCCAAACGCAGCAACACCGAGATTTGTGTTTCAGCGGTAAAGGCACGTGCCCCAAGAATTTCGGGAAGCCCGAAAGGCATGGACAAAAGAGCCGAATACAAAAACATCCATTTCATAAGCGTAATAGGAGTATATCGCTGCATTATAGGTTTGGTGATGATGAGATAAACAGAATAAAACAAAGCTCCGGAAAGACACAACAGATTACCCAGCAACGGATTGCTACCTGCACTATGGACACCCGACGCACCCGAGAGTATTATAATTATGGCACCGGCACCTCCCAAAAATACTCCGCCCGTTTTTTTTAATGTAACAGGTTCTTTCAGCACCATGGCCGAAAGCAACATCACCAGTACGGGCGATACGGTCACGATAAGTCCTGCATCTATAGGCGACGTATATCCGAGCCCGATGATAAAGCTGCCCTGATTCAACAGAATCCCTAAAATTCCTCCGAAAAAAAGAATAAACATATCCCGGCGCGTGACAGGTTCCCGGGGAAAGAACAGGGATATCAACCAGAAAACGATAGTAGCGACAAACATACGTAAATAAGTAAGTCCCGTGCTGCTTATCCAGCCGTTTATCATAATACTTTTACTGACAGGTATGTTGAGACCGAAAATAACTGAAGCGACCAGCATGGCCGCATGTCCTTTGATTTTTTCCCGATTCATATCCCATTAGGCTTTTGGACTACAAACGTAAAAAAAGTTTTCTTATAATTGTCATATTCACTCCATTTATAATCTCCTACGAACTTTTTGCTACTAAACTATCCTCAGTAACTCTTTAAACAAACATTTTTTCATCGACAAAAGATTTAAAAAACCACTTTTTTGATTACATTTGTCATAAAATCCAATATTTTAAAATGAAAAACAATCTAACTTCGGTTCTCATCATATATACAGGCGGTACTATAGGTATGGCGGAAAATAAGACAACAGGTATTCTGGAGCCTTTCAACTTCCACCACCTGCTCGATAACGTACCCGAATTACGGCAACTCGGTTTCTCCATATCTACGATCCAATTCGAACCTCCCATAGATTCTTCGGAAGTAGAGCCGGATTCCTGGATAAAGATTGTACACATCATTGCAGATAACTATAATTTGTTCGACGGTTTTGTCGTACTTCACGGTACCGACACAATGGCTTACACTGCATCCGCACTCAGTTTCATGCTGGAAAACCTGGGCAAACCGGTTATTCTCACCGGTTCACAACTACCTATCGGCATGTTAAGAACGGACGGAAAAGAGAATCTTATCACGGCTATCGAAATAGCAGCCGCCAAAGAAAACGGACAACCGCTGGTCCCCGAAGTCTGCATCTTTTTCGAGAACCACCTGATGAGAGGAAACCGGACGACAAAAATAAGCGCGGAGAATTTTAGCGCATTCCGTTCGACCAATTACCCTTCTTTAGCACATGCCGGCGTACATATAAGATATTACGATAATGTCATATACCGTCATGCCTCTCATAAACCTTTACGGCCTCATTATCTCATGGATTCGAATGTAGTTATCCTGAAGCTGTTCCCGGGCATATCGGAACTGACAGTACGTTCTATTCTTAATATTCCGGGACTTAAAGGTGTCGTACTGGAAACATTCGGTTCCGGTAACGCCCCGACTAAAGAATGGTTTCTTGGACTCATGAAGGAAGCTGTAAATAAAGGGATTGTCATAGTGAATGTAACTCAGTGCAGGGGGGGAGGCGTGCAGATGAAACGATACGGAACAGGAAATAAGCTATTAGAAGCCGGAGTGGTAAGCGGATATGACAGCACTACGGAAGCAGCCGTAACGAAGCTCATGTTCCTGTTCGGCCATAAACTTTCGACCCAAGAAGTTAAAGACAACATGAACTGCTCGCTGATAGGAGAAATCACTATACCGGAAGAAGAAAGATGAAAATCATCACATACAACGTAAACGGCATACGGGCCGCATTAGGCAAAGGTCTTATTGAATGGATAAGGGAAGAAAAGCCCGACATACTTTGCCTGCAGGAAACTAAAGCGCAACCGGAACAAGTTCCGGTCGGAGAGCTGGAAGAGCTGGGATATCATTGTTACTTTTTTTCCGCACAGAAAAAAGGGTATAGCGGTGTAGCCATATTTACTCTGCAAAAACCCGACCATGTAGAATATGGAATGGGAATACCGGAATATGATAATGAGGGACGTTTCTTACGTGCCGATTTCGGAAAACTTTCCGTTGCCAGCATTTATCATCCTTCGGGAACAAGCGGAGACGAACGTCAAGCTTTCAAAATGCAATGGCTCGAAGATTTCCAGACGTACGTAAAAGAGCTGAAAAAGACCCGTAAGTATCTGATCCTTTGCGGAGATTATAACATATGCCACGAAGCTATCGACATTCACGATCCTGTACGGAATGCCACAAACAGCGGCTTTCTTCCTGAAGAGAGGGAGTGGATGAGCCGTTTTCTGAAGGACGGTTATATAGATACGTTCAGATATTTCTATCCGGAAGCGACATCACGGTACACCTGGTGGAGTTATCGTTTCAATGCAAGATCCAACAATAAAGGATGGCGTATAGACTATTGCATGGCAACCCGGGAGACAGAACCGCTGCTACGAGACGCTGCAATCTTGCCGGAGGTTTGCCACAGCGACCATTGTCCTGCCGTACTGGAAATAGAGAACTTCTGAACAGAAAAAACTATATATGATCATTTCAAACGGAGGAGAGATCTTTTATCTCAACTTCAGTATATCACCTTCAGACGGAACATAGTCTCCGTCTTTCTTATTTAATTTATATAAGGACTTCATCTGCATTCCGAATTTCTGTGATATACTGTGCATAGAGTCCCCGCAACGTACCGTATAAGTATCATATCCTTTTTCTGCTTTCTTGTTCTTTTTTTCCAGGTAAATTATATCTCCGGCCGAAACGGGAAAACCTTTTGGAATTTCATTAAACTTATACAATTTCTTCACATTAAAGCCCAGTTCTTTGGCTATCATTTCCATCTCATCTCCTTCCCTGGCTTCCACATACAGCAACCCCCAGGAACGATAAACCTGATGGGGCTTATAACCTACAGGCAATTCCTTTTTGGAGGATTCTTTTTCACGTTTATTCTTCCGCGGGCGGTCATATTCGTAGAGCTCGTATAATTCTATCGTTTGTATCAGTTTACTGGCATATGCTTTATCGGTGGCATAACCGCACTCTTTAAGCCCCTTTGCCCATCCCCTGTAATCGGTAATCTTTAATTCGAATAGCGGAGCATATCTTTTTTTCTTCAGAAACCGGGCATGATCTTCATAAGAATCTTTCGGATCTCTATAGGCTCTGAAGCACTCGCCTTTCGCATCATCATCATGATAGGTGCGGCCTCCTTTCCATCCGCTATGGCATTTGATCCCGAAATGATTGTTGGATTTAAGAGCCAAAGTACTGCGTCCAGCACCCGACTCCAATAATCCCTGGGCCAATGTGATACTTGCCGGAATGCCGTGTTCCTTTTGATGGCGGACAGCAATATCCTTATACTGTTCAATATAATTAAGATATAATTTATTCTTTTGTTGTGCGTACAAGGAGGAACCACTCAGTAAGACAATCAGGAACAATGTGGTGAAAATTTTAAAACGGCTCATAAATAACAAGTATTTTAATTTTCTAAAAAGGAACTATCTCACAAAAGGAATTCAAAATTATTCCTATATTTGTAGTCATACCCATCATATTATATGACTATGGAAAATTTAAATATCACTGCAAAGATAACAGTTTGTAAATACGAAGAACTGAATCGGATTGAAAAAAAACTTATAGATATGGCAAAAGAAGCGACTACCCATTCTTATGCACCTTATTCGATGTTCCAAGTAGGGGCGGCGGCTCTGCTCGATAACGGAGAGATCGTACAAGGAAGCAACCAGGAAAATGCCGCTTATCCTTCGGGACTCTGTGCCGAAAGAGTGACCCTGTTCTTCGCCAATTCACAATATCCGGAATCGGCTGTGCAACTGTTAGCCATCGCTGCACAAACCGGAGGAAAATTCACCGGAACACCCACAGCTCCCTGTGGTGCGTGCCGTCAGGTGATACTGGAAACGGAAAACCGTTACGACCATCCTATACGCATTTTGTTATACGGTGAGGACAAAATTTATATTACAGAATCTATCAAAGACTTATTACCGCTATGTTTCGGTAAAGACGAACTGGGGAAATAACACGCCTCCGCGCGAACGAACACATGACGGAGCTATAACAAAAATTTATATCATCCGGATTTTAAGAGATACGGTGAAAAGATTATATTTGCCCGGCAAAACGACAGGAGAAAAAAATAAAATGGATAATTATATTGTATCGGCACGGAAATACCGTCCTTCTACTTTCAAATCGGTAGTAGGACAAAAAGCACTTACCCAAACCCTTAAAAATGCGATAGATTCGCATAAACTAGCTCACGCCTATCTCTTTTGCGGACCTCGCGGTGTAGGGAAAACATCTTGTGCCCGTATTTTCGCGAAAACAATTAACTGCCTGCATCCGACAGAAACCGGAGAAGCTTGTAACGAATGCGAATCGTGTAAAGCTTTTAACGAGCAACGTTCTTACAACATTATGGAACTTGATGCGGCATCCAACAACTCGGTCGAGGATATCAGGACTCTTATCGACCAAGTGCGTATTCCACCCCAGATCGGGAAATATAAAGTATTCATTATTGATGAAGTACACATGCTCTCGGCCGCCGCTTTCAACGCTTTCCTGAAAACATTGGAAGAACCGCCTCACCACGCTATCTTTGTACTGGCAACTACCGAAAAGCATAAATTACTACCGACGATACTGTCCCGCTGCCAGATATATGACTTTCAGCGTATAACGACTGCCGACATTACCGAACACTTACAATATGTTGCATCACAGGAAGGTATCAGTACCGAGACGGAAGCATTGAACATAATAGCCAACAAAGCCGACGGAGGAATGCGTGACGCTTTGTCCATATTTGACCAGGTAGTCAGTTTTACCGGAGGAAATATTACTTATAAAGCCGTTATCGAAAATCTCAACGTATTGGATTACGAATATTATTTCAAGCTGGTGGATTCATTTCTCAATAACGATGTATCGCAAGCTCTTATGGTTTTCAAGAAAATACGGGATAACGGATTCGAAGCGCAATATTTCGTAAGCGGATTAAGTAACCATTTCAGAGACCTACTGGTAAGTAAAGATCCCGTAACGTTGCCTCTGCTCGAAGTAGGACCATCTGTAGCCCAACGTTACGGAGAACAAGCCGCACGTTGCAGCCAGCAATTCCTGTATAAAGCCATGGAATTAAGTAACCGGTGCGATCTGGATTACCGGATAAGCAGTAACAAACAATTCCTCGTAGAATTGATGCTGATACAAATCTGCCAGATTACGATTACGGCAACGGAGGAATCGCCATCCCCTAAAAATCCTCCTCTGCAAAAACTTACTCCGGTAACGAATATTCAGCCGGCCGTTACTCCTCCCCAGACGACGATAGCACAAGCAAAGCCTGTATCGCCTGAACCTAATACAGTTTTATCGGGCATTGCTTCTCCGTCCCCATCCAAAGAATCGCCACACGCTCCGAATCTCCAGATAAACCAGAAAATAGAGAATCCGGTACATAAAGCACCTACTCCTCCACGCATATCCATAAAATTAGGCGGACAGGCACAAGAAGAAGAACAACAAACTCAGGCTCCACAGGTCATACTGAACACTCCGTTCACACAAGAACAGCTACAAACGTCCTGGTTACATTTTACCGAGACTATTTCTACAGAAGTGGCTCTGGTAAATACCATGCGAAGCTCGCTTCCCTATATGCTGGATCAAACCAGATTTGAAGTAGCCGTAGAAAACAAGATGCAGGTAGAACTCCTGAATAACCGGGGAACAGAATTGATGGAATTCCTGAAACAGGAACTACGTAACAATCAGATCACGATGCAAACGAAGATCAACGAAAAAGGCGAAAGCCAAAAAATATTCGGTCCTAAAGAACTGTTCCAGCATATGGCGGAAAAAAATTCATCCCTCAAAGACCTCGCGGATACATTCGGACTCGAGATGGCATAACAGTCTGTTTTGACCACAATTACATTCTTATGCAAATTATGCGCAACGGCTGTTCCATACGAAAAGGCAGTCTGGCGATTATAGATCGCTTGCACGACAAGCCGATGACATTACTAAACATGTGAGGGATACTTTCCACATCCTTACAGCGAAAAAGAACAGGCAGAGGAACGGGGTCTTACTATTGACGACAAAGCTGTCGGCGGAATAGGATACTAAATAGGTAAAGATTACAGGAACAAAGGTATTGTAAGTGATGCCGTGAAGTTCTTCCCGTAATATATTTTTGATACAACCCCATTACCCGGCTTTTTACAAATGTATTCGAATTCAACACAGCTTCTATGCGCGTATTGGAAAAAGCCGGATATACAAAACCAACGGTTCTGAAACAAATCGCTAAAACAATAGACCTGCACTACTACGAATTACTGGAAAAATTAAACTTTCCAATATAAACGAAAACGGGATATTATTGTAAAATATCCCGTCTCCGCCGCGTAATACGGTAATCTTAGAACTTCCACCCGACTGAAAGCTGGAACATTTCATTTTTATTGTTCTTTCCTCCGTTATGGGAACTTTTAACAGCATTAGTCAGCCCTATGCCATACCTGAAATCGGCAATAAGCCCGAAATTAAACTCATAGCCGAGGCCTACCAGAAATTCCAGGTCAAAAGTATTAAAAGATTTCGTTCCTGTCATAGAGATATTGGCCGGATAAGTAATTTTATCATACACCTTGAACCCGAATTGAGGGCCCACTTGTAACGCCAATTTATCGATCAAGAAAACATTAGCAACCACAGGTATGGTAATATATCCCAAACGATCGTGGCCCCCGTCATAATTAGCACCCATAGTGGAATACATCAATTCGGCCTGCGCACCAATAAATGAATTATAACGTTGCCGTGCAAAAAAACCGGCATTAACTCCAGTACGCCAGGAAGAGGCTCCGGTAGATGTAATGGTCGAGAAATTAATACCTACCTTCGGTCCCCAATCAAAACTTTTCTGAGACATTCCCGCAAAGGGAAAAAGCAGCGCAATTATCGCTACCCATAACATTTTACATTTCATACTTTCCTTATTTGAATTAATACTTACCTACCGGAAGAGCAGTACAAGCAGGCTTTTGTGAAATAACAGAAAAGCACCTCTGAATGTTTATATACGGAGAACAGGTTATAATTATGTTTCTTTAAAAAGTACAAACAATATTATCTAAACAACCTATCCGATATAAAAACAGAAAACGGTCATTCCATCGGACAAGTTCCAAAGAATGACCATAAAAAGCAGTACTTTAATATGTGCAAAATACACAAATACTTATGTACAATCAGCCGTCAGAATTTTACGGTTACATCCATTCCGAATGTCAAGGGACGTCCCCGCTGCATAAAACTATTATCGACAGCCAGATTCTCGGCATTCATGGTCTCAAAATAGAAACTCTGGTAACGTGTATCAAGCAAATTCTTAGACCAGAGTCTTATCTCCGCATTACGGTTAGCCAAGGTAATTCCGGCATTTAACAATCCGTAAAATCCTTGCGACACATCATTTCTCTCAGTCCAGTATATTTTCCCTCGTCCTAAATATTGCGCATCGAAAGTAAGGCTGGTATTCCGATTAATATTGAGTGTATAAGCTCCTGTAACAGATAACGTATGCATAGGAGCGAACGGAACGTAATTACCCGTATAATCGGATGCGCCGTCATGGTATTTTTTAAACGTAGCGTGAGTATATCCATATCCGGCCGTAAGTAATACGCTCTTTACGGGAGTAGCCTGCAAAGAAGCTTCCAGGCCGTAACTGGCTGTACGTCCCGAATTACGTGTGACGCGTCCATATCCGCTTACAGCCGATATTTGCTGGTCTCTGCAATCGATATAGAACAATGCGGCATCTGCCGTAAGCTTATTATCCAGCATCCGGGCTCTCCCTCCTATTTCATAATTCCAGCTATGCTCAGGTTTATAAGAAATAACGTCATTTACCGACAAAGGCTCTGAACTTCCTCCCATCGACGGCATATTCCCTCCCATACCGGGCATATTATCCATCAGAGTTTTCATCATATCGGTACGTATCTGAGCCTGTATGAGATTAGAAAACATCTGAAAATTATACCCGCCGGAACGATATCCCCGCGCGGCAGATGCATAAATAAAAGCGCTTTTAGCGAATGTGTATTTTATCTCGAATTTAGGTAAAAGTTCTACTGTGTTCATCGACTCTGCACCTTCGAGCCCCAGAGGAAGAACAAACGGTATTCTGAACAATTCTATATCGTTCCCCATAATATTCTTCGTTCCGGTAATATGGCCCGATAAATCTTCGGTAGCATAAGTATGGTGAGTAATTTCCAAATGTTCATAGTCCAGGCGTAATCCTGCTGTGACAGACAGCCCTTTAGTAAAAAGATCGTTTGCAGTAAACTGTCCGAATGCGGCAAAACCGTAAGAAGGAGTCCTATATATCCCGTCGATATACAAGTCGCTATTATTCACATCTACTTTCATCACAGGCATTGCGGGGAATTTATCCTTTAGGGTAGCCAGTTGCTTATTCGTCTGATCGGCAATCAGCAGGCGTATCCCGTCATTCCTGAAATCCACCGGGCCGTCTGTTTTTTGACCTTGATACGAGCCGAATACTCCGGCCAACCACTGCCAGCGTTTTTCAGGAGTAGCCTTGATAACCAACTCCTGCGTAACGGTGTGTGCACGTTGTTTTTGTCTCAGGGTAAATATCGACAAAGGAGTAAAATCCTGGTCAAAATGCAGGTCATCGTCCAGGAATTGATAACTTGTCGTAGAGCTGAACATAAACCGGTCGTGTATGTATTGAGCCAATACTCCCCCCGTTATCACATCTCTGCGGTAAGAAGATTCGTCATTATAATTTATATCCCCCCATTTTCCCGTCTCTTTATCGTAAAAATTATAAGGATATCCTTTCTGATCGCTGGATTCAAAGTCAAAATTAACCGCCAATTTACACCGCTTATTCGCCCGCCACTGGAATTGGAATTGGGCTCCTCCCACTTTCGTATCACCAGAAGATTTATCATTATATTTATTAGTAAAATAACCATCATTGCTGCGATACCGGGCACCAAGAGAGAAAGCCATTTTCCCGTTTATTTTCCGGCTTGTAAATGCAGATATCCCCATAGCCGAATAATTACCTCCGCCAAGCATAATTTTCGTACCCTGATAATCAAAAGGGGACTTCGTATATATATTAATAAGCCCAGCCATCGTATTACGACCGTAAAGAGTGCCCTGGGGCCCTCTCAATATTTCTATCCGGTCTATTTCCAGAAAATCGAAATCAAAAGCGCTCTTATCGAGATAAGGTATATTATTCACGTTCAGTCCTACGGCCGGGGAGTTGATACGGGAACCGATGCCCCGGATATAAGCTGACGAAATAAGTTTCGAACCGTAATCGGGAATAAACAAATTAGGAGCTACCGTCGAAATATCTTTGACAGAACGAAGATTCAATTCCTCTATGTTGCGCTCACTTAAATAAGTGATAGAACCCGGAAACTCGAAAAGTTTGGCATAAGCTTTCGGATTGCTGATAACCGTAACTTCATCCAGCCTATAAGAACGATATCCCGCACTGTCGGTCTCCAGAAAAGTATCACTGTTTTTACTTACAGGCAAAGCATTTACCGGTAACAACCACCCGAGAAAGAATAAAGAGAGTAGTATTTTTCTCATAAAAAACTAACTTTGGAGGAATAACGATAATTATCCCAATTATTGTCATACAAAATAAATCAACCTGAACAGCATACACAATCACAACATATAGTGATTTTGACTCCGCTTTTACATAAACATCAAAAGACTAACGGCCATCAAAGCCATCCCCAGGACTACTCCGCCGATACCCCAATGATGATGTCCGTATTTCTCTGCACCCGGTAATAATTCATCAAAGGAAATAAATACCATTATACCGGAGACAAAAGACAAGAGCAATGCATTGATAACCGGAGTCCAGAAAGGAAAAAGGAATAAAAAACCGACCAGTGCACCTAAAGGTTCGCTCATCCCGGACAACAAAGAATACCAAAAAGCTTTTTTCCGGTTACCCGTCGCATGATAAATGGGAACGGAAACCGCTATCCCTTCCGGTATATTATGTATAGCAATAGCCACTACAATAGGAATGGCTATATCCATATTCTCTAAAGCCGAAGCGAAAGTAGCCAGCCCTTCCGGAAAATTATGTATGGCAATAGCAAAAGCCAGTAATGCTCCCGTACGTTTAAGTCCGCCCTTATTATCAACATCTTCCACATTATGAACCTCATGAGGATTTTCATCTTCGGGAATAAGAAAATCTATTATAGCGATCAAACCTATTCCGGCAAAAAAAGAGCCCAGCATATACAGAGTAGCGGTACGTTCGGGAAGCGATTCACCCAGTAACGCCAAAGATTCCGGTATCAATTCCATAAAAGATATATATATCATTACACCTGCCGAAAGGCCCAACGCTCCCGACAGAAAACGGGTATTGGTATGTTTACTGAAAAAAGCGAGTAAACTCCCGATTCCGGTTGACAAACCCGCGAGCATAGTAAGCCCGAATGCGACTAATATAGTTGTATGATCCATCTTATATTTTTTTAATATCTTAGACTTAAATATCTTATAATTTTTATAATAACAAAAAAAGTGTATAACATGTTATTGCGAAACCGGCAATACTGTGTAAATTTACAAACAAAAACGAGTCCTGCTACAGGATTCATACCGTAATTTTTACGGTTGTCCGAATGAAAACAAGATATGCAAACCTACAACGAAGAGACTGTTATCGAGCGGCTACAGAAACCTGCTACATGTCGTGATGCTTTTACTCAGGTGGTGGCACATTATAGTGAACCTCTTTATTGGCTGATACGTAAAATGGTAATTTCCCACGAAGATACCGACGACCTTTTACAAAATACGTTCATGAAAGCATGGGGAAGCATCGAATATTTCCGGGGAGATGCTAAATTATCTACCTGGCTTTATCGTATAGCGGTAAACGAAAGCCTTACATTCCTGACAAAGCAACGGCAAACCAGACACATATCCATAGACGACGCGGACAGTTATCTTTTAGAAGCACTGGAGTCGGAAGAATGGTTCGACGGAGACAAAATGCAAAAACTTCTTCAGAAAGCAATACTGAAACTACCCGAAAAGCAACGGCTGGTATTTAATATGCGTTACTTCGATGAAATGAAATATGAAGATATTTCAGAGATATTAGGAACTTCAGTTGGGGCGTTGAAAGCATCTTATCACATTGCGTCGAAAAAAATCGAAGATTTTTTATCCGACCAGGATTAAACCTTCTTATCTCACTATAGTCTAAAGTATAAAATATATGGAAAAGAAGAATAACATATTGAACCAGATTGACCGGAAAAGCGGATTCACGACGCCGGAAAATTATTTCAAGAATTTCAGTGAACGCATGCGTACACAATTACCGGAAAGAGAAATACCCGATTTACATCAGTCTACGCTTTGGGAACGAATACGGCCACTCGTCTACATGGCTGCCATGTTTATGGGGGTCGTCCTGATGATGAAGATATTTACCGGAAACGGCAACAATAAAACAGAAGGGAACTATCCCGCCATGAGCAAAATCGCTTCGGTACAGGATGAACAACTACTGGATGATTATATATATTACGGAAACATCGATGAATATACTATCATGGAAATGATGTATTCCGATTCTAATCTACAATAAAATACAAGACAATGAAACGTATATTATCTCTTACTCTCATATTTATTCTTTCTGTTTCATCTTTTATGCTTTTTGCCCAGAATACGGATAAAAAGAAAGAACAGGAAAAGCGAAAAGCATGGCTCGAAGAATTCAGATCGATAAAACGTAATTTCCTTATAAAAGAAATAGGGCTTTCCGATGAAGAAGCTGCTCGTTTCTTTCCCTTATACAATGAGAAAGAGACAAAAAAGCATAAACTACATAAGGAAAACAGGCAACTGACACGCAGCATACTCAAGTCAAATGAGAAAGTGACCGACGCCGAATACGAAAAAGCCGCGGATGCCTTGGTAGATATTCCTGTTCAGGAAGCAGCCATAGAAAAAGAATATTACTTGAAATTCAAACAGTTCTTATCGAAAGAAAAGTTATTCAAATACCGACAGGCAGAATTAAAATTCCCACAGGAAATGTTGAAATACAGAGATAAGAACCAAACAAGAAAAGGACATTCCGGAAAAAGAAAATAATTCACTTCAGATTGTAAATATTCTCTTTATAATTTAAGCCATTCGTAATATAAACGAATGGCTTCTTTATATAGATAGTTCACACAAAAAACATTCAATGTTTCCGAATAAATATCGCACGGGAAAAAACCAGGATTACGGCAAGACCACCGCGTGTGAATAAAAAAGGTTGTTCCGGAATCGGGGAACAACCTTAAATATATATTTCAGGTAAAAGAGTATTATCGGAAACTCATTAAAATTTGTATGATGCACCTAATCTCAGATTTCCGTTAATAGCATAACTTCTTGCAGAACAGGAATAGATAGCCCCATCCCATAATTGCATGGAAGGTTCGAGGAAAATATCCACATTCTCGGAAACACTCCACGCGGCCTGTAAACCCAATGAAGCGCCCAAACCCGTTCCGGACTTTATATCGCCTCCGAAAACAAATCCTAATGACGGACCTGCCATACCCCATATATCAAAGGGGCGTTTAGAATCATAACCGGATAATAAAGTAGCGAGGCTGAACATATAATCGGCATTCAACGATATAAGTCCGAGATTATTCTCAGTAATGGGCAATAAACTGTAATCAACAGAGAAACGCACCCCTGAAATTTTGGTAAAACGGTAGCCGTAGGCGACAGCTATACTGGTTGCCAGATTTTTCGAGAAATTCGATGAACGGAAAGTTGTTTCGCTAAATGCCCCCGGACCTATAGAAACTGAAACGGACGAATTAGGCGTAAATCCTAAATTGGCACTTGTTCCGTTCATTCGGGACGAAGCTTCGCCTATCTTATAGTTCAAGCCTACGGATAACATTGCCTCCGGATTCAATTTACGTGTAGGGCTCGTCCGGTTCTTACCCTGCAATAATATTTTAGGTTCCACAAAAATATCTACATGTGAAGAGACATTGAAACGTCCTTGAATACCAAAGTCCAATGAGGGAACAAAACATTCATCTCCTTTCATATAATTCAGCCCGAGACCGGCACCGGCAAATGCGATTACATCGAATACGCGGTGCGGGCTATACTGCAGCGCAAGATTACTGAGATTCATCATATAATCTAAGGACAAACCTGCATACAGATATTCTTTAGAACCATCCCGGCGTACTACGGAATTAGCTCCCAACCGCCATGCAGAAATTGGAGTGTACCACCGGCCCAATGCGACCTGCCCGGTCAAACCGTGATTAGCGGAAGAACGCGCTCCTATTACCGTCGTATTAAAGCCTCCGGCTATAGATACAAAAGATTTGGTATCGGCCTTATCAAACAATTCACGGCTATATTGTTTATTATATCCGTTGAACCGGAGATTGATTCCGGCACGGGCACTTAACAGTCCGTCAGTATGAATAACAGGTATAGTGCCATTTGCAAAACTATTGCCATATATATGCAACTGAGGTTCTATAAATAATCCTACAAAGTCGCTCACATGCCATAATCCCTGTAAACTTATATTAGCACCGGGAAATATATTGCGGGTATTCCCGGTCGTTAAAGCCACATTGGCACCTATTCCACCAATAAGTTCAAAAACACGGGATGGATTATACCCATTCAGGCAAGAAGTTATATTCCACATATAGTCAGCTCCCAGGATGCCTATTTTATGTATGGCAGGTCTGCCGTCTTTAAAACCTCCGGCTTCAACCGAAAGGCGGAGACCGGAAGTGGAAGAGAACCATTTCCCTACATATGCATATACCGAAGGTATGATATTTCCTTTCGGATGCCTAATTTGCGATGCATTGACAAGTATCATTCCCCCTACCCCTGCACCCATAAACATGTGGTCAGAAAATCCGTTATTTGAAAATACTCCGTTCTTATAGCGTTTAGAAGGCGCATAATTATAAGTTACCCCGGCCATGAGCGTTCCCACTGCATCCATATGCCCAAGATTAATATCTCCCCAAGTCTTGTCTTTATAAGCAGTAACGCGAGGTTCTACAAAAAGGTCTACATTATCGTTGAGATGTAAGACGGCCTGTCCTCCGATACCGAATCCCCATGTTTTATTTTTTTCTTTCCAGGCTTTCACATAATCATAATTCACTCCGGCCATAAGATAAATCTCAAAACGGCGGGACGGTCGATAACCTCCGAACAATGCATGCATATTCAACATATAATCGGCCTCTACTCCTATATCCTTAGTTTTCGGTGCATTCGGTTTAGATAAATAGGTTCCTTTAGCGGTAAATCTTAATCCAGAAGCAGGGGTAAACCATGTTCCTATTGAAAAGGATGCTACAGCCCCTTTATCCGAAAAAAGCTTTGAAGATGGTCTTAGCAAGGCTGCTCCGCCTCCGGCTATCGAAAAGAAAAGGTGATATATAAAAGGCTCCGTTCTTCGATAGGAGGCAGGAACGATACGATAGCCTAAACCTGCCATCAGAGAGAATTGCGTATCATATTTCCATGAAGATGTCCGGAAATCAAGACCGTCGCTGTAAAATCCGTAACGAGGTTCTATATAAAACACAGCCATCGGAGAAATATTTATTTTCCCCTGAAGCCCGAATCTTATTCCTCCCACATGTTTTCCCTGGGCAAACTTATAACCATACATATATTCCAATCCGGCAGTACCCACTAGTTCGAATATGCGGTTGTGCTCATACTTCAGTCCCAATGCGCTAAAGTTCAACATATAATCCAGCGAGACTCCGCCAAAATACGGATTCAGGTTACCGGGACCGTTATGTACTCCGGCATTCAATCCGAGGCGCAATCCGTGCACAGGAGTCAGCCAGTCACCGACTGTCAGACCTACGCGTCCGCCATAAGAATGATACCAGAACGGAGAATTCCCTCTCATAAAGGTGACACCGGCTTCCGGTGCAATGAAAAGATGATCACCGAATCTCTTTTTCTTAAACTTCTCGTTCATGGCAGGCTTTTGCAATACATAATCCAGAGCATTTGTTTCTCTTTCCGGCTTCTGCCCCCATGCCGGGATCATAAACAATCCGGTCAACACCGCAAACAATATATCTCTAAGCGGAAGGTTGTATATATTTCTTTCTTTTCGCATCATTTTCACGCACATTTATTCCTGCAACAAATCAAGTACATCCCCGTCGATCTTAGCGATATCCAATAATGATGGATCTAATTCTATCGCTTTACGCAAATGGCTTAACGCCGGCATTACCTTGTCTACACGGTTAGCCGCAATTGCCTTTATATATTCTTCTTTAGCCGATTCGCCCAATTTCTCTGCTTTATCCCAGGCTTCATCGTTCATCTTCAACGCCAGCAACATCAGTACTTCGTTCAAAGAACTCATAGACGCAACGACAGGATAGGCTTCCTCATATTTTCCATTCAAAGCCCGGGACACAGCAACGATTTTTTCAGTCATTTCATTAACCGGTAATAAACCTGCTATAGAATCGGCTTTCTCATATTTCCCTTCATGCAATAAAGCGATCATTTGATTACATCTCACCGCATCCGGCACATTTCCGCCCATATAATCTTTCAGTATTTCCGAATCAGGCCTTCCTAAAGAAATGCAAGTAGCAGCCAGGTCATTCGCAGCCACCATAAAACGCGGATAAACCTCCAGTGCCTGACGGCATATTTTTTCTTTCTTTATCAAATCATTTTCCTTGCTGTACAATCTCCAAAATTCATTCCGGGTCAATTGCTTGTAATCGGTTTTATATAATGTTTCTATTTCCTCATCGGTAAGATAACGGAATATAGAATAGGTATATTCATACTCAACCTTTCTCAGACGAGGCAAATATTCCGCAGCAAGTATTTTTTTAAAGAATGGAAGACGGGCAATTAAAAGGGACTGCCGGGTAATATTTTTCGGATTTTTATCTACGATGTCCTGGATCGCCTGAGCCTCGCTCTGCAATGAATCGGAACGAAGTTGCATCACCACAGTTTCCCATGTCTCCACGCGGGCCTCGGACTGTATAGACAAAACAGAACGCGTATTAGCCTGTAACTGTCCCAAGATAGCGTCCGTAGCAACATTCATACGTCCCTTAGCTAACTGAAGATTCCGTTCATAAGAACCATCGGGAGAAGACGCACCGGTAATGGAAAAAGTTTGTAGAGACGCATCGGGGTTAGACTCCACCAATTTTAACTCTTGATTCAGCCGCTCTATTTCGGAACGATTCATCTCATTTTTATAATCAATGGAAGTTTTTCCTATCTCGAACGTCAGCTTAACCTCTCCTTTACTGTCTCTCAACTGCATTTCTGCTTTCGGGAAATAAGCCGGATCGGTTATATAATTTTCCCCGAACTTATATTCCAGAAAACGTAACGGATTTACAATTCCCCGTGCAATAACAAATGTATCGCGGTACAATATACGATTATAATTTTCCAATGCCATTATCATATCACACCGGAAATCATCTTTCGGATTCTCGACATAGAGAGAGTCATTATAGGGAATTAGATCGTCTTTCTGCCCGCTACTGCTTTTTACGGTTATATATTCATGCAGAGGATCCATCGTAATATCATAATCATACAACCGCTGCTGCGTAATATTATATTCTTTCCCGTCAAAGACCAAAGGAGCCATATAACGAAGTTCTTTACGCGTTACGTTATAAATATCGGGCTGTATGATAAGCCGGGTATCCGAATCGAACATCTCTTTCGGAATCTTAACACGGGTCCTGACATGAAAATAATTTCCGATAACCTCTATATCGGTAGGTTCAGGAATTATCTTATCCACGATCTTTTTGGCGGCCACGACAACTTCGTTCAAATTCACGCTGGATTGTTCCAGTTTTACATCTATCTTAAGACGTCCCAAAACTTTTACCTCACGTTCTTCATAACCCAAATAAGTAAAAAGCAATGTACCGTTTCTGGAAATGGTTGCAACGTATTTACCCTCTTCATCCGACGTACCTACTGTCTTATTCGTCTCTTTATCATATATACTTACACGGTTCAACGGATTACCGTTAATATCGGTAACAAAACCCCTTACCCGAATAAAATCCTGAGCATATCCTTCTAAAAAAAATGTACTTAGGAAAAACAATATAATAACTTTATAAATTCCAGCAGAAAAAAAGCGCACCATGCTTATTGATGTATTTATTTAAAAATATAAGAAAAAGACAATCCCAGTTTCACAGGAGCCAGAGTTGTCTTCACATTATTGAATTGCAATGGTTTCCCGTCATGAATCCCATATTTATAATTCCTATACCGCATTATACCCGCACCGATAGTGGCCTCCATGTTCCAATGCCGGCCCAGTACCCACGCATATCCATAAGTGACCCCAGCCGCATATGCATCGCCCTGATAATAGTGAGATTTTATACGCATATCATAATTTGAGATCAATGCGGTAACACCCATAAAATGACGCACCATAGGACGATTGAACCAATAACGGAGTTCCGGCTGAAATTGTATAAACTTAGGAGAGATCGTCCCTATAGAAAACGGATTGCCCGCTATATCGGCATTCAATGTAAATCGTCGGGACAAACGAGCTTCCACCCCTAAATTGGGAGAAAGTGCAGCCCAATATACTGCATTTGTTTTGAGTGCCACTCTTTGAGCATGTAACGAACTCATTCCTAACAGCATAAAGGATAAGAATAATAATATCTTAGACCTTTTATTCATACTTTTTTAACTTTCATAAATCCCGGCAAAGATAATTTATTTTATTATCTGCAACAATAATAAAAACAAAATAAACTTATTTTTTATATATACAGGCATTTATTATATAATTTACCCGTGTTAAACAATTCAAAAACAAATAACATCGAAACAAAAAAAGAGACCCTATTTCAAGAACAGGGTCTCTCAACATATTTCCGAATTTTTCATTTTATATTAAAGTAGTAATCCAGAACATCTTTAGCTGCCATAAAAGAACTTTGTTCATTAGACAATACTTTCCGTTCCTTTTCCCTTAGCATAATTTCGATCTGCGGATTACGATAGAAATGATCCTTCAACTGCTCATTAATAGACTCGAACATCCAGTATTTCGATTGTTCCTGTCTTTTATGATCAAAATAGCCGTTCTTTTTTACAAACAGGATATATTCATCTATCATATCCCATACCTCTTTAATACCTATTTCATAATATCCCGAATAAGTAAGTACCTGAGGTTGCCATCCGGAAGGTGTAGGCGGGAAAAGATGCAATGCATTCCGGAATTGTGCCTGGGCCAGGCGGGCTTTTTCTATATTATTACCATCGGCCTTATTAATCACTATTCCGTCTGCCATCTCCATAATCCCTCGTTTTATACCCTGCAGTTCATCACCCGTTCCGGCCAACTGGATTAATAAAAAGAAATCGACCATAGAATGTACCGCTGTCTCCGATTGCCCTACACCTACGGTTTCCACAAATATATTATCAAATCCGGCAGCCTCACATAAGACAATGGTTTCACGCGTTTTACGGGCAACACCTCCCAACGAGCCGGCAGAAGGGGAAGGGCGAATAAAAGCTCCCGGATGCACCGATAATTTTTCCATGCGCGTCTTATCACCCAGTATACTGCCTTTGGATCGTTCGCTACTCGGATCGATTGCCAGTACAGCCAGTTTTCCTCCTTTTTTCAAAACATGCAGTCCGAATACATCGATAGATGTACTCTTCCCTGCCCCGGGAACCCCGGTAATGCCTATACGCACCGATTCACAAGTATAAGGTAAACACTTTTCTATTACCTCCTGCGCCAAAACCTGATGCTCATAAAGATTACTCTCTACCAAAGTGACAGCCTGGCTTAATATGGACATATCCCCCTTCAATATACCTTCTACATATTCTCCTGCCGTATACAGCCTACGCCGGGCTTTCCTCATTTTCTGCAAATAAGGATTAACTGTGGGAGGCTGGGATATACCTTTATTTACCGATAAGCCGGCATAATTATCGTCATTTTCTATATGTTCCATAATCAAGTATATTATTCTAAACGTCCTAATACCCGTATTACCTGAGAACTATTATGAGGATCGTTGGTAATCACAATTAACCGGTAATTAATAAGATTTGAACGGGACTTGGACGGATCAACTTCTATCTTCAAACGGGTAGATTTTCCCGGTTTAATTTTTTTCTTTCCTAATTTTATTTTCAGTACCGGAGTTTCGTTCCCTATTTTACGGATAATAAGCGGAGAATGTCCTTCATTGGTTATCTCCACTTCTTTCTCTACCTTTCCGGAACCTTTAACGAAACCGAAATCAACCGTCCGTTCCGATAGTTTCATCAGAGGAGCATTATCCATATTTTCTTTCCATTGGGAAAGATCTTCTTTTATATTCGCTGTTACGGTTATTTTGCTTAATGCCGACTTTAACGTGTCATCGGCCATATCAATCCGGAATTCATCTCTCCGGAATCCCCAGTCTTTCACCGATCCCGCATCGTAAGTAACAACCAATATTCCTTCCTCAAGGGGATGCAATACTTCCGGAACAAAAACAGCAGTAATGTGCTTAGGTAAATCTCTTATTACCGGTGTGACCGATTCTTTGCCACTATTCATCACCTGTATTTTTCCAGCCTTTGTTTCACCTTTCATTAAATCGAAAAAAGGAACCTGCAGGCTTTTAAGGTACAAAGCACCTATATTATAAGCATAATCATAAGTAGAATGAGCCGACCGTGTAACATTACCTGTTATCTTCAGGGTCATTCGCGACGGTTCGTTATTACTGTAAACAAAAATCGATTTATCGAATTTTCCGGGACGTCCTTTAGGGTTATACGTCACCTTTATAACTCCATTTTCTCCCGGAGCAATAGGTTCCCTGGAGTATTCCGGTACTGTACAACCACATGTAGCTCTGACCGATGTAATTTCCAACGGCTTATTTCCGGTATTGGAAAACCTGAACTCTGCAGAAACATTTCCGCCGTCTTCATCAAAAGTACCGAAATCATGTACAACTGATTCGAAACTGATCTTCGGCTGGGCAAATATAGATAGCATGGCAACCGAAAACAACAAACATAATAGAGCTATTCTTTTCATATCTTTATTTTAAATATCACAGACACAGTACACTCCGCTATTTCTGTTCAGGTTTCACGACACCAATAATAACCAAATTATTTTTACTAGGTTTTGCATTACTAACCACCGTTATCCCTTTCTTAAATTCTCCGGGACGTCCTTCGGGATTAAAAATCACTTTAATAGCTCCTTTTTTCCCGGGAGCAATAGGTTCCTGAGGAAATTCAGGTTTAGTACAGCCGCAGGAGGCCCTTGCATCCACTATTACCAAAGGAGACTCTCCTATATTAGTAAACTCGAACAGATGAGTTACGGGCCCTTTGTTTTCAGCAATAAAACCGAAATCATATTTTTTTTCGGTAAATTTTATTTTAGCCGGTGTTTTAGCACAAAGAACAGATACAGATATCAGCAACATCATGCTCATTATAACCAATCGTTTCATAATCAATATTCGTTTACAGATTTATTATTGCAAAAATAATATTTTTTTCTCAACATATTTATTTTCTCCACTTTTATACACAGTCGTTTTGAAACACGGTACACATCATATTACCGGAAATTCTTCTTACATTTGCCGGGCGATCAAAACCCAAAATATAAAAATGAACATATCTCCCGAAACTTATTATATCCGGCAACTGGATCTAACCCGGCAGCAACTAAAGAAGGTAAAACATAAAATACAATTTACAGGAACACTCCGTCTGGTCAATATACTTGCTATCCTATCAGGCATCTATCTTTTATGGGGAAACGGCATTGCCTGGTATATCACTACCCTAATAGCAGGTCTTATACCTTTTATGCTCCTTATCCGGTATCATAACCGACTTTTTCTACTAAAAGACTTTCTGGAAGCCAAAATACGTATTTATATAAAAGAATCACAATTACAACAATATGATTTTTCGGGAACTTATCCGGGCAATGAATTTATTGACCCGTCACATCCTTTTACTTACGATTTGGATGTATTCGGGGAAAAATCATTATTCGCCTATATAGACCGAAGCGCGTCCAAAATGGGAAGACTCCGATTGGCTTCCTGGTTATGTAATCCTCTCAACACTTCACAAGAAATAAAAGACCGTCAGGAAGCCATAACGGAGCTATCGGAAATGAATGAAACAAGAAATGACTTCCTAGCTCATGGGATGACTTCGCAGGAAACAGAATCTGATCCCGAAACCATAAACAATCTGGCAGATATTCCTTCTTTTTCCACCAACCGGATCATAAGTATATTCATTTCATCTCTGCCATATATTTATGGCATACTCCTTATCTTCTGGGTTCTCGGATACATTACCGGAAATTTTATTCTATTTTTATTCCTTACATTGATATTCATTTCCTTTTTAAACGCAAAAAAAGTTTCTTCGGTTCAAGCGAAATTAGATAAGGCATTAAAATCATTAAGTGTCTATACGGAACTTATCTACATGCTTGAGAACAGCCATCCCGAAAGCCGGCTATTAAATGAAATACGAGAAAAAATAATATGTAATGAAAAACCTGTTTCTGTGCGCATCAGAAAACTGAACAAACTTCTAAATAATCTGGACCAGAGATTTAACATCGTTGGATACGTAGTTCTTAACGGGTTCTTACTTTGGGATATGAGGCAATTGAATGCATTAGACAAATGGCTACGTGAAAATTCGGAAAAACTTCCTGCATGGTTTTCAGCCATTTCCGACTTCGATGCGCTCTGTTCTCTTGCGACATTCAAATATAACCACCCCGCCTATATCATTCCTCAGATTTGCAAAGATCATAGTGTTGTAATGGAAGCCCGGGAAATGGGGCATCCGTTAATTCCGGTCGAAAGATGTGTAAAAAATGATCTTTATCCGTTAGGACATTCGTCTTTTCTCATCATTACCGGAGCCAATATGGCAGGAAAAAGCACTTATTTAAGAACGGTGGGAATTAATTATCTGCTGGCTTGTATCGGAGCACCCGTATGTGCTGCTGAAATGAACATAACGCCCCACTCTCTTTTTACAGGATTAAGAACGACCGATTCGCTTAGTGATAACGAGTCATATTTCTTTGCCGAACTGAAAAGATTACAACAAGTAGTAGGAAGTCTCAAATCGGGGAAAAAAATGTTCATTATTCTGGATGAAATATTAAAAGGGACAAATTCTACCGACAAGCAAATCGGTTCGCTGGCACTGATACGTCAACTGACCGGACTGGGTGCGACCGGTATCATAGCAACTCACGATCTGGCCCTGGGCAAACTGGCCGAAGAATTTCCGGCATCTGTTAGAAACTTCCGCTTCGAAGCCTCCATTCATGGAGACGAACTATCATTTTCATACCGGATACAACCGGGGGTAGCACAAAACATGAATGCATGCTTCCTGATGAAAAAAATGGGAATTATCCCTCCTGATAAAAACCCGCAGTAACCGGAAAACAGTTACCACGGGCTCTGAAAGATTTTAATATACACTTCTCTGCATCATTATAGCCGCCATATCGGGACGTGCAAGTATTTCATAGACCAATGCCGCACACAAATAGCATACCGGAGACACCAATAAAGGATTTATATCAAAACTATCGGCGGATTTATCCGGAACAAGAACACCACGGATATATTCTATCTCATGCTCCGGAACCGATGGTGATAAAGAGTAATAATCGATTACCACATGGCCTTTATCATTTTTTCCAAGCACGCACACCGGTTTAGAACTTCCTCCCCGGGTATACAAATTATACTGTAACTCACAGCTCGGATGAAACTGGTCGATAAAACGAGTGACCGGACGATTCCAGCCTTTCATCTTGAAACTGGTTATCCGCAACACGTCATCGGGTAATACAACTTGTCCGCTACCATCCTGATTCTTTACCGGTACTAAGCCATAACCAATATCCACGGGAGTCAGTAAATCACATGAAACATTTAGCAATATCCGTGATAAAGCATCAGGTATTTTATTCCTGATATATGCTTCGATATCGACTCCGTCGGTCCGCTCAAACACAGCCTCCCATTGTGGAGTAAGTTCCTCCATATTAATTTTTACTTGGGAAACCAGATCTCTTAAACTTATCCGGCTCATTATTCTTCGGACCAGGGATATATTTTAACCGTAAAATCAACGTCATAGTACAAGTCTCCGGGGAACAACTCGTCATTGTGAGATTTCATATATACTTTTTCGGCATATATACTTACGTTATCCACATATTCCCATGCATTATTATTTCCGTTGGGCTCCACTCCCACCACTGCTCCGCCGGGAACATCCAGGAGTTTATAATAAAAACCGTGAAACCTTACAAGATCGGCATATTTCGAAGAATATACATACTTTTTAAAAGGATCCCATTCCCCTATTAAACGGGTGATTTTGCCCGGCTCTCCCTGCTCCCCGGGAAGTCCTGTCAGTTTTACCGGTTTAGACCAACCGGTATCGGGATCATGAAATGTACCGTTACCGTTAAACATCGCACAAGTCATCCATAAAATCCCTCCCGAAGGCAAAGCAGGGGGGACATCGTGCCAGTTCTTTCCCGGATTTACAGATAAAGTATCAATAATAGGAATTGTTATGTGAGTTCCCACAGATGCGAACTTATACATCCAATGGGTCTGGGATATGTACGGATTAAGCCGCAACTCCGTGACATAACTTTGCCACATTTGTCCATTCCACCACAACAGAATAATAGCCGGCCCTTTCGTTTCTACATGCAAAGCCGGATTCGCAGGTACAAAATAAGGAAAGTCATACACACCGGAACCTCCTGATATATACAAATAATAGGCCGGAACATCTATCTTTACATCGGGCTTAAAGGTAGCCGGATCTCCTATTATACCGGACACTGGAGCCTGGAACGGATGATTCGTATCACACCAGTTTTTACACGAAATATTCCACATCCAAACCGATTGAGTTTCTCCATTGATAAAAAATTGTCCGGGAAAGCCGCCTTCGGGATAAGCCGCCCACACGGCTTCCACATTAGGATAGAAACCCACATAACCTATTTTATATAAGCTATGTGCATGAGTATCAATAATACACATATATTTATCATTGTTTGATTTTCGGAAAACATAATCCCAAACCCTCCGCTTCTTTGCGTATAGAGGTTGAGTTCGGCATCTTTTTCAATGGAATATTATAAGGTTCGCCGGATAACCATTCCCGTGCCTGCTGCCAGTTCAAAATATGTTCAACCGGAGTCAAAACAGTTTTAGGTTCTGCAGCTTCACCGATTTCCTTATGTAATTTATACCGCCCCCCGAAAGCCGGATCTTGCTCCAGGGCTTGTTGCAAGGGCTCGTTATCGGTAGAAAAATATCCGGTCTTATTATCCGATGAAATAAAATCCACATATCTTTTCTTTCCTTTTACCTGAACAAAAGTCGTGAGGTTTCCCAAATTGGTATAATATATTTTCATCATATCACTTCTATTTTAAATGGATAAAAAAGCCTGCCGGTATTCCGGCAAGCAAATTTTCCTATAATATTATAATTTCGGTACTATTCTCATATGAGCCGCCGGATAACGTAACGTAAGGCAACTGGCTTCGGTAAGTACCAGTGCATCGGTATTACGGATGCCGGCTTTTTTCAGATCCAAAGCCTGTGTTCCGAAAGGTACATGCGACCATTTTTGTATAAATTCGGGATCGAAAATAAATCCGTAGTCACTCATACCGCAATCATCGAACACTTCGGAATACAGAACATACAATTTACCGAATTTCGATTTGATTTCTGAAAAATCGATGCCCCACTTTACAGTATCGTCTTTAGCTGTAATGACTTTTGTCACATCCAATTTATTAATTCGCCCGATGAACGCAGACCCACCGATAAGGACTTTACGTTTATTGCCTCCGTTCCCTGTAAAAGCCTTTTGCATGATATCTATCAGATCGTTTTGTGTCAACTCGGCATTAGGATCAAATTCATATTGTTTCCCGGCCTGCCACCAGATCCCCCCCGTAAGCATAACGGTTTCTTTTTTACGGCTATCGTAAATAGAACGCTTTACTCCGAACATAAAAGTCTTTTCCATCCCCAGACGCATATCGTATATTGCAGCCTCCTCTTCATCGGAGAATTCCCATTCAACCTCTTTGCTGGCAATTTTCTGAAAAGTGGATTGCTCTATCTGCATCTTGAATATCTGACAATGATTTTGCTCTTTTACGGGTAAGGATTCGAACTGCGCCGTTTGCACGTCAAGTTCTGTTGCGGCACGCCCCATACGGATAAAAGTCGAACCGGCAGGGATAGAGGGCACACAATTCTCCACAGAACCTATCTTTTTCCCGTTGATAGCATATACGTTCAACTCTCCGCTTTCTTCCTTGCTACTAATGTACAACACCAGATCGGCCTTTGATAACGTAGTACCGTCAGGTTCATATCCTTTGACATTTTGAACGAGGATTGTCTCTGTCACCTCAAAAATATCATTATTGGCCGTATTCAACTTTGCTTTCTGATGGTTGGAAGAAACAGCAGAAGAAGAGGGTTCACTATAAGCGGCAGCCAATGTTGTTTTAGTCGGTTTCACATCTACCGAATAATAATCGATAATCATAGAGCCGGACTTTCGCGCGCCTTTCCAGCGGGAGAGTTGATCTACCGGAGTCGACATGGGACGTATTTTGACAATTCGTTTATCAATCTCGCTTTTCAGTAAATCAGGGCTTTCCCTACGTGTAATATCTGTCGTGAGCGGTTCTCCCGTTACCAGTTTTCCTCCCGATATCCCGGAAATAGTGGCAGCCGCCAAACAGCTATGGCTGTCCCCTAAACCTATTACGGTTCCTATCACTGCTAGTACAAAGAATAAAAAATCCTGTGATTTCAAATAATTCAATAATAATTTCATAATCGTATTAAAAAAAATGTAGAATAAGAATTTCGATAATTGTTGCTGATGTCATATGTGAATAAAATTGTTATTTCCGAATTACATATCCCAGATACTCCGACGTCGGCGACGCCCGAAAGCCGGGGTCAGATTATCATCCTCACTATCCGATACGGCAGGGGCACTATGTAAGTTCGGCAAAGTATCTCCCAGACTATGCTTCTTCTCAAGTTGGATACGTTCGTTACGTCCCCGTATGACAGCCGCTTTTTCGGCACAAGATAAATCAGAATCGTAATTTACCCCTTTATAAAGCAAGTCCAGCACATCTACATTCAAATCACCCATAAAGACATGATCGCAAAGATGATATATACGTTCGATAAAATCAGTAAATTCATTATCGCTCATACCTTTCGATTCCTTAAATCTGGAAATAGCCCCCTGACTATTCTTAAGATTATCCCTCATCTGTTTTTCAATATGGGAGAACCGGTTAATACGGGACAAATATTCTTCATTCGCTTCCCTCAACTTGTCCAGCCGGCTCTCATCACCCGCACTTTCAAGCAAATCTTTACCAAAATACCGGACACAAGACACTAATGCATCTTCACCACTTACGACATCTGCAATAAACGCCCCCATCTTAGGATTGGACATAAACAGAGAACAGAGTTTCTGCTGGTCATCCGAAAGTTTCTGATACCGCTCACACAAATGAGAATCATACTCTTGCAGCGCATCGAAAAAGTCATCATCAGTCTCAAAAGTCCGGTCCGGATATTTCCGGACCATTTTTTCGGTCAAAGCCTCGCGGGATGAAATCCGTTTCCGTCGGCTTTCTTTTTCTTTATACATACTTTTTATTTTTTACCGGATACGACATTGTAACCGGTTTGCAGGGCAAAGAAAGATCAGTTATAGCCCTTTTTCGTGTGATAAATTAATAATCACTTCTTCTTTAAGTACTTTATCTTCTCAGTACAGGCGCACCGCAAACAAAATATAGTTTGGCATTTTACAAAAAGTGTCCATTTCTTGTTTTTTATTTAAGACGGTCACTTTCCGTTTTTCAGAAAAGTTAATTACTTTTGTAGTCACTATTTTAAGACTAATATTTACTATAAAAAAAACGATATGGCTACAAAACCTTTCAAGTATCAGACTCCTTTCCCGATGGGAAAAGACACGACCGAATACTATCTTCTTTCCAAAGACCACGTATCGGTATCGAATTTTAACGGAAAAGAAATACTGGTCGTTGAACCGGAAGCTCTTACCCGCTTAACTAACGCAGCAACACGCGACGTATCGTTCCTCCTGCGTCGTGAACACAATGAAATGGTAGCTAAGATTCTTCATGACCCGGAAGCCAGCGACAATGACAAATACGTAGCCCTTACCATGCTTCGCAATGCCGAAGTTGCCAGCAAAGGCGTGTTACCTTTCTGTCAGGATACCGGTACTTCTATTGTTATGGGGAAGAAAGGTCAGCAGGTCTGGACCGGTGGCGGAGACGAAGAAGCAATTTCATTGGGAGTATATAAAACATACACCGAAGAGAACTTACGATACTCGCAAAACGCACCTCTCGACATGTATAAAGAAGTCAATACTGGTTGCAACCTTCCTGCACAAATCGACCTTTATGCAGTTGACGGTATGGAATATAAATTCCTTTTCATGGCAAAAGGAGGCGGTTCGGCCAACAAAACATATCTCTACCAAGAAACAAAAGCCCTTATTAATCCGGGGTCTCTGGTAAAATTCATGGTTGAAAAAATGAAAACTTTAGGTACAGCCGCATGTCCTCCCTATCACATCGCTTTTGTTATAGGGGGTACTTCTGCTGAAATGAACCTGAAAACGGTTAAATTAGCTTCAGCCAAATATTATGACAATCTCCCTACCGAAGGAAACGAATGGGGACAAGCATTCCGGGATATCGAACTGGAAAAAGAAGTGCTTAAAGCTGCTCAGGATTCCGGCATAGGTGCTCAATTCGGCGGAAAATATTTCGCACACGATATACGTATCATCCGTCTGCCCCGTCACGGAGCATCCTGTCCCGTAGGATTAGGAGTGTCCTGCTCGGCAGATCGCAACATCAAAGCAAAAATCAACAAAGACGGACTATGGATCGAAAAGCTGGATGATAAACCGGGAGAACTGATCCCCGAAGAATTGCGCCAGGCCGGAGAAGGCAACGTAGTTAAAATCGACCTCAACCGTCCGATGAACGAAATATTGGCAGAATTAAGCAAATATCCCGTATCGACACGTTTATCGCTTAACGGTACTATCATTGTAGGCCGTGACATCGCCCATGCGAAAATCAAAGAACGTCTGGATGCCGGCGAAGAAATGCCTCAATATCTCAAAGACCATCCTATTTATTATGCCGGACCGGCTAAAACTCCTACAGGAATGGCCTCCGGTTCTTTCGGACCGACAACAGCCGGCCGTATGGACTCTTATGTAGACCAATTCCAGGCTAACGGAGGTTCTATGATTATGATAGCCAAAGGAAACCGCAGCCAGCAAGTAACCGACGCCTGTAAAAATCACGGAGGTTTTTATTTGGGAAGTATAGGCGGTCCTGCCGCTATTCTGGCACAGAACAATATCAAAAAAGTAGAATGTCTCGAATATCCGGAACTCGGAATGGAAGCTATCTGGAAAATAGAAGTAGAAGATTTTCCGGCATTCATTCTGGTGGACGATAAAGGAAATGATTTTTTCAAACAAATCAAGCCCAGATGTGCCTGCGATTGTAAATAAAAAAATGAATAATAATAAAAAACCATTCCGGTAAACCGGAATGGTTTTTTATTATTTGCTCGTTCCTATTAAACATTGTTTCATATATCACCTCCCTGCCTTACCTACAGATAAACATATTTAACTCATTTGCAGGATAAGCGTTGCTTTACATGCAGCATTTCATATTTTTTTTAGCTATTTTTGCCGGAGCATCTATAAATAAACAGATTATGAGCTATAGGATTATTGCACCGGCAACCTGTGACACCACTATTAAACTACCGGCATCCAAAAGTATCAGTAACCGAATACTGGTTCTCAACGGATTATGCAATAGCAACTATCCGATAGAAAACATTTCAGACTGCAACGATACCCGGGTAATGCTCCGGGCCTTTAACGGGAAAGGTGACCGCACAATAGATATTAATGCAGCAGGAACGGCTATGCGTTTTCTAACGGCATATTATTCATTAACACCGGGCAACTATGTGCTCACCGGTTCGGAACGTATGAAAAACCGTCCGATAAGTGTATTAGTCGATGCTCTACGCTATCTGGGCGCACACATCGCCTACACCGAAAAAGAAGGCTATCCTCCCCTCAATATTTCCGGACAAAAATTAACAGGCGGAAAATTGTCCCTGAAAGGGAGCATAAGCTCCCAATATATATCAGCGTTACTCATGATAGCCCCTTTTACACAAAACGGAATAGAACTCACTTTAACGGGAGAGATCATTTCACGCCCTTATATCAATATGACTTTGCAACTGATGAAATTATTCGGTGCGGTATCTCAATGGAAAGAGAATCGTATTTCTGTACCGGCCGGTAATTATGAACCCTTACCTTTCACAGTAGAGGCGGACTGGTCGGCAGCTTCATATTGGTATGAGGTCGCAACATTCATTCCTGCTACACATATTGTTTTACCGGGATTAACCAAAGACAGTTTGCAGGGAGACTCCAGGATTTCGGAATATTTCGAACCGCTGGGGGTCAGGACATCTTTCAGTAAAAACGGAGTTATACTGACAAAAACGGTTGCGAAAAAAAACAAAATAGAATATGACCTGACCGATCAGCCAGATCTGGCACAAACACTTGTCGTAACATGTGCCATGATGAATATCCCGTTTCGGTTTACCGGACTGCAAAGTCTCCGTATTAAAGAAACCGACAGGATATCGGCTCTGCAAAATGAATTAAAAAAACTAGGATATATTATCGAAGATGAGAATGACTCGGTACTGGAATGGAACGGAGAACGTATAACCCCGGAAACAAACCCTAAAATAAGAACATACGAAGATCATCGTATGGCTATGGCTTTCGCCCCGGCAGCCTATTTTTTTCCGGAACTCGGCATAGAAAATCCCGAAGTCGTAGAAAAATCGTATCCGCATTTCTGGAAAGACCTGTCAAAAGCCGGATTCACCATAAAATCCGAAAAATAATATGATATATCTGATTGCGGCTCTTGTATTTCTGGGTCTTATATTATTTCTAACCGAACGACGGAACAGAGACAGACAGGTAAATACCCGGGAGACAGAAGCACTCCCCCCAAAAACAGATGAATGTTGCGGGCTACACGAAATTTGTGAGCGCGACAGTTTATTATCGGCTGTCAGCAAACAAATAGAATATTATGACGACGAAGAATTAGACGAATGGAAAAGCATACCGGCAAACGGTTATACCGAAGACCAGATAACTTTTTTCAGAGAGATACTTTACACACTGAAAAGTGAGGAAGTTGCCGGATGGCTAAGGAGCCTGCAACTACGCGAAATAGAACTTCCAGAGGAGTTGAGAGACGAAGCGTTGCTCATTGTAGGGGAAAGACGAAACATTTAAAGGTAAAAGATCATGGATATATTACAATATACATTTTTCCAAAACGCATTACTCGGCATAATCATTATCAGTATTGCCGGTGCTATTATAGGAACCTACATCGTTACCCGGCGTATGGTTTTCATTACCGGAGGTATAACGCATGCGTCGTTCGGAGGATTAGGAGTAGGATATTACCTTGGAATAAGTCCTACCCTGGCTGCCTTATTTTTTGCGATCCTGTCTGCCGTAGGGGTAGAATGGCTATCTAAAAGAAAAACCGTACGGGAAGATTCCGCCATAGCCGTATTCTGGGCAATGGGAATGGCTATAGGTATCATTTTTATATTTCTTACTCCGGGGTACACACCGGGACTGACCGATTTTCTGTTCGGAAATATCCTTACCATTACACGGGGCGATATCGCTTTATTTTCCGGTTTTGCACTATTGCTACTACTGTTCTTTGCCTTTTTCTATAAGCATATTCTGTACACTGCTTTCGATCCAGATTTTGCATATACCCGCAGAATGCCCGTCAAACTTATCAATTACTGCATGACCCTCTTTATATCGGTGTGCATAGTTCTTACTATAAGGCTCGTAGGTATTATGCTCCTGTTGTCCCTTCTCACTATGCCTCAAATGATCGCAGAACTCTTTTGCAACAAATTCAGACAAATGATATTTTGGTCGGTATTCATCAGTATATTGTGCGGACTGGGAGGGCTTATTCTCTCTTTTTTTCTCGATGTTCCGGCCGGTGCCACAATCGTATTCACTTTAGCCGCCATATACGCAGTTGCAAAAACCGTCGTCTCTTATACACATTACCGGATGACACGAAAAGCCCTGAGGATTATAAATGAAGAATAGCACGGTTTACGGAAAAAAACTTTATCTTCGTTGCGGCAAGAAAAGGCAATAAAAGTGCGTTTTTTAAGTTTATCTATTAGATTATCCGAACAATATTGAGAAGAAAAATCCTACATATTATTTTGTTTTCGGTGTGCTTGCTATGCTCTTTTTCCTGTTCTACAAAAAAGAATACGAAAGCCACACGGTTTTATCATGCTTTCACGACCCGTTATAACGTTTATTTCAACGGAATAGAAAACTATAAGGAACAATTAAAAAGTATGGAAGAAAGTTATGAAGATGATTTTACTTCTTTACTGTACATGCATCCTGCTCAAGCTTATGCCGACCCCAAATCCCCACAACCCACAGGCAGTTTCGACCGTACTATAGAAAAATGTCAGAAAGCCATACAGCTACATTCCATAAAGAAAAAGCCAAAGCGTAACCAAGGGAAAATGAACGACCCTGAATACAGGGAATACATAAAGCGTGACGAATATAATCCATTTATCCATAATGCATGGTTACTCATGGGAAAAGCCCAATTCAATAAAGGGGATTTTTTAAGTGCTGCTGCTACGTTCCTGTATATCAGCCGGCATTTTACATGGAAACCGGAGCTGGTAGCAGAAGCTCGTATATGGCAAGCCCGTTGTTATATCGCGGAAGGATGGTTATATGAAGCGGAAGATATACTGACCAAATTGAATAACGACGGTTTACCGCCTTCTCAAAGCGACTGGTTTTCTACTGTCAATGCAGATTACCTGATCCGCAAGGGTAATTACAAACAGGCCATTCCCTATCTGAAAACAGCCATCAAACATGCTCCCAGCAAAAGGCAGAAGATAAGAATGACATTCCTTCTGGCACAGTTATACGAAAAGAGTGACGATAAAGCCATGGCTTATCAGACTTATAATAAAGTTAAAAAAATGAGCCCGCCTTACAGAACCGAATTTAACGCACGTATAAAACAATCGGAAGTCTATACGGGACAAAATATCGCCAAAGAGGTAAAGTCCCTGAAGCGCATGGTAGGGAAAGACCGGAATAAAGACTATCTGGATCAGATCTATTATGCTATCGGTAACCTATATATTTCCCGGAAAGATACCGCCAATGCTATTCCTAATTATATACTCGCTGCCCAAAAAAGCACCCGTAACGGTATAGAAAAAGCAATAAGCCAGGTTACATTGGGGAATATATATTTTGCGAAAAGAGATTATGTCAAGGCACAACCTTGTTATGCGGAAGCTATCCCTTCCTTAAAAGAGACTTATCCCGATTATGACCTATTAAAACGACGCTCGGAGGTATTGGACGAACTGGTCGTATATGCCCAGAATGTAGAGTTGCAGGACAGCCTGCTTACGCTTTCTTCCATGAGTGAAGACAAACGTCTTGCCGTTATCGACAAAATTATAGCCGACCTTATCAAAAAAGAGAAAGAAGAAGCTGAAGAACAAAAACGGCAGGAATATCTGGCCGCCAACCAAGGAAATAATTTGCCGGCAATGACAGGAGGAGCAAAACAACCTACTGCGACTAACATTAATATGTCGGGAGACAACTCCTGGTATTTTTACAATCCGGCCCTGGTATCTTCCGGTAAAACCGATTTCCAGCGTAAATGGGGAAGCCGCAAACTGGAAGATGACTGGAGAAGACGTAACAAGTCGGGATTCTCCATGAGCGATTTTGCGGAAAAAACCGACGAAGAGAAATATGGTGACGAACAAGAAAATAACGACGATACCGGGAACAAACCGGAAGAAGCACCTCTGGATTCGGCTGCAATGGCCGCAGCTAATGACCCCAAAAAAAGAGAATTTTACCTGAAACAAATTCCCTTCACCCCCGACGAAATAAAGACGGCCAATGAAATCATAGCCGAGGGATTATACAATATGGGACTTATCCTGAACAATAAACTGGAAGACTTCGAAGCATCCATAGAATCATTCAATACGCTGGATAAAAGATATCCAGAAAATCCGTATAAACTGGATATGTATTACAATATGTATCTCATGTACATGCGCATGAACAACAAACCTATGGCAGAAGTATATCGTGCAAAAATACGGGAACTTTTCCCAAAAAGCGACTATGCCGTGGCTATGGCCGATCCGCGCTATCTGGACAATCTGCGCAGAATGGATATGGTACAGGATTCCATATATGAAGATACCTATAAAAATTATCTGGAGAATAATAACAGCCGGGTACATGCCAACTACGATTACATGAACCGGAAATACCCGTTATCCAAACTTATGCCCAAATTCATATTTCTAAACTCGCTTTCCTACATCAGTGAAAAAAGATATGATGATTTTAAGGCCGGGCTTAAAACACTACTGGAAAAATATCCCAATGCCGATGTATCACCGCTGGCGACAGATATGCTCAAAGGTCTCGCGCAAGGACGAAAAATCGCAGAAGGAAACGGTAATCTGAGAGGAATGATATGGAAGATACAACTGGGAGACAGTACGGCACTGGCAAACGATACAACTGCCGCCCCGTTCGTAATCGACAACAATTCGCCTCATCTCTTTGTTCTCGTATTTGCTACCGACAGTGTATCGGCCAACCAGTTGCTCTTTAATGTCGCTCGGCATAATTTTACAAATTTCATGGTCAAAGATTTCGACCTGGAAATTATGAATTTCAATGCGATAAGTATGCTGGTAGTAAAAGGGTTCAACAATCTTGAGGAGTTGAAACAATACCGCCGTATCCTGGAAGAGAACAAACAATTTACCTTACCCGAAGAAGTAAGACCGGTCATGATAAGCACGGATAATTTTAAATTGCTGTTGCAGGGACGTAGCTTCGAGGATTATTTTATGTTTTTGGAAAATAACCAATAGCTTATGAAAAAAGAACTTATACTCTGGGCCGATGATGAAATAGACTTACTAAAACCGCACATTTTGTTTCTCAAACAAAAAGGATATGAAGTCGTAACCGTCTCTAACGGGCGGGATGCTCTTGAAAAAGCAGAAAACGAACATTACGATCTTATTATTCTGGACGAAAACATGCCTGGATTAAGCGGCTTGGAAACGTTATCCCGCATAAAAATAAGCTCTCCCGATGTCCCCGTAATCATGATCACGAAAAGCGAAGAAGAAAATATCATGAACCAAGCCATCGGAAATAAAATAGCGGACTATCTTATTAAACCGGTAAATCCCAACCAGATACTCCTGTCCATAAAAAAAAATCTATACCAAAAAGAAATTATCACAGAGAACGCTAACGCCAATTACCAGCAGGAATTTAATCAAATAAGTTCCCAGATCAACGACTCTTATTCTTGGGAAGACTGGTATGAAGTTTATAAAAAACTTATATTCTGGGAGCTGGAACTTTCGCAAACCGACAGTAGCATGGACGAATTGTTGAAAATGCAAAAGATAGAAGCGAACTCGGCATTTGTCAAATTCATTAAAAAGAATTACGAAAAATGGTTAACCAGCGATAACCATCCGCTGATGAGCCCCGAACTTTTCAAAACAAAAGTATTTCCGTTACTCGATAATGGAGAAAAAGTTTTCTTTATCCTTATCGATAATTTCCGGCTGGATCAGTGGCGCATGATAAAACCTCTCCTCAGCGATTATTTTACATTTGAAGAAGAATTGTATTTCAGCATATTACCTACAGCTACACAATATGCCCGCAACTCTATTTTTTCGGGCCTGATGCCCGATAAAATAGCCTCTATGTTTCCCGATCTCTGGGTAGACGAAGACGAGGAAGAGGGAAAGAACCTGAATGAGGCTCCGTTGATACAAACGCAGCTCGACCGCTTCCGGAAAAAATATAGCTTTTCGTATAACAAAATAAACGAATCTTCTTTCGGGGAAAAGATCATACAGAATTTCGCACAAATAGAAAACAACCAACTCAACATATGCGTGCTCAATTTTATAGACATGCTTTCCCATGCCCGCACAGAATCTAAAATGATACGTGAACTGGCATCTACCGGAGCTGCTTACCGTTCCCTTACGGAATCCTGGTTCAAACACTCTTCTGCTCTCGATCTGTTTAAGAAAATCGCAGAAAAAGATTTCAAGATTATCCTGACGACCGACCACGGAACTATACACGTAGACAATCCGATAAAAGTAATAGGCGATAAAAATACCAATACGAACCTGAGATACAAAGTGGGAAAAAACCTGAGCTATAATCCCAAACAAGTATACGAGATAAAAAATCCCGAACGTTATGGATTGCCTTCTCCTAATATAAGCTCTACCTACATTTTTGCAACAAACAGAGATTTCTTCGCCTATCCCAATAATTACAACTATTACGTAAGCTATTACAAAGATACATTCCAGCATGGAGGAATTTCCATGGAAGAAATGATGATCCCCCTTGTTACGCTAACAAAAAAATAAACATTAACGCACATGACAACTATTTACATCGACAGTTTAGACACCATACACGAAGCAGCACGGGAATTCATTTCCCAAATGGGCGATGCTACAGTTTTCGCATTTTACGGTAAAATGGGGGCCGGTAAAACGACATTCATTAAAGCTATCTGTGAAGAATTAGGAGTAGAAGATGTTATTAACAGCCCTACATTTTCTATCATCAACGAATACCGTTCCGGTACGGGAGAACTCATATACCATTTCGACTGTTACCGTATCAACAAAATTGAAGAGGCTTACGATATGGGAAGCGAAGATTATTTTTACAGCGGAGCTCTCTGTTTTATAGAATGGCCCGAAAAAATAGATGAAATACTTCCCTATGATTGTATAAATGTCATTATCGAAGAGGAAGAAGACGGAAAACGGAGAATAACACTGAACCCCCGAAACTGACAATAAAAAGAGAGTGGAACAGACAGGTATTTATATTGTAGTAGGCATATTTTTATTTGCGGGGGGAATGGCTATTGCCGCATCTATAGCAAACTGGGACTGGTTTTTCAATAGTAAAAATTGCCGTATGCTTACCGGAACTTTAAAACGAAATGCTTCCAGACTTCTTTATGGGCTTCTGGGAATTCTTACCTGGACTATGGCCGGCATTATACTGCACGATATGCTGCTGAAATAAAACTTAGTGATGGCGGGATTTCAGAACAGGTTTTTCTATCCGGTTCCAGGAAAACAAAGAAAGCCCGATGGTAAGAATTAAAATAACTGCGAGAGCCAGCCAGTAATTGTACCGAACAAGCCCCAGAGAAACTACGAGCTGAATGATGGGAAAGTGGAAAAGATAAATATCATAAGCGATATTATCATATTTTCTCATCCACACGAACCAACGGCAATTATAAGCAAAACCCAAAATCACACAAGCCAGGCAAGCGGGTTGTATATATGTATAAACCGGATTATATCCTCCCGTAATTACCAATAAAAGAGCAGCCGGAAATATGTAACGTATATACTGCTGAAAATAATCGAAATAGAACAGCACAAACACTCCGGAGTAAAAAAACAAAAACTGCCCGAATACCTGACGCTGAAATATCATATAGATCTCGTTATGACTGTTATTATACATGTAACCCAATACGATACGGTAAACCAAGGATAAAACATAAATGCCTATAAGAACAGCCAGTTTGTTATACCTTTTAAAAAACCAGTATACGAGAGGAACGCTGGCATACAGCATGAGTTCTACTTTCATCGTCCACAAAGAACCATTTACTACCTTAACATGATTCCCTGTAAACACTCCGGGTAAGTCGGGTGCCAGGAAATTAAGGAAACAGCAATTAGCCGCCAGATATTTATATAGCTGGGAAGAGGTAAAATATTCCTTAAAGCTATAGTCGCTGACAAAGACACCCGCAAACGCACATAACACCACAATAAACATATAAGGAGGAAAAATACGCTTCACCCGTCTTGCTATATACGCTTTAAGATCCGGCTGACGCAAAAAACTATAAAAAACGAGGAAACCACTCAGTATAAAAAAGCCCCCTACCGCCGTATAACTGGAAGTGAAGTTTATTTTGGGAGTCTGGCTAAGTTCCGAGAAATGAGCCAATACCACAGCCAAAGACAGATAATACCGGATGATGTCAAAGTTATTATCCTCCTTTAACAAAGGCGGCACTTTATCGCTTAATACGCGGGCATCCATATAGGCTATTTCGGTTTAATATTTATTTGTCGGACAAAGATAATCAAAATCTTTTCGCCTCAAATATACTCCAACCATAATCGGTAATTTATATCTGCTGGGAAAAAGCCATCAAAAATCTGTAATTTGTATACAATTTTCCGTAATTCGTTTAATTATCATCTATACTCTTATCTTTACCTTTACATTCAAAAAAGACAAAAAATAAAACTCATAGTGAAGAAAACCCCAGCAATCATCATTCCGGCTTCTTCAAACTGGTAGGTGACCAACTCTCGCGACAGACGGGTTACATGGCTGTAGAAACAAAACTTTACCAACTAATAACACAAAAGAGATGAACACATTAAAAAAGATAAGAACAGTTTCAGCCTTTTTCTTTATAACGATTATTACCTTACTGGAAAATATAAAGTCTATTGACCCACTATTACAAAAGTCCTCTGACCCATCAAAAAAACAATATAAATTACCCTTTAGTCATATCTCTGTAGTCATCTAACAGTTGATGATAATAAACCTCTTGTTCTTCCATTTTATACATATTTTTAGCCCATGCTGCAACTGTAGGATTCATGTGCGAAAAAAGAGGCTTAAACATATTTTGCCTATTCATATAATACCCTTTCATACTTCCAATACCTATATAACTATATGTGCCGAAATTGGAGCTAAAAGATTGTAGTACTCTTTCGTTATCACCATAATTATCTGCTAGCCAGACAAAGAAATCACTAAGCTCCATTTGGCTCCCACTTTCCTTAAAATTGCATACAGGACACATCTCAGCAAAACGCTCCGGTAATGTATTAGGATAGATTCTACATGCTTCTTTAAGTTTGTGATTATCGCATTGGAATAAAGGACCTGCTCCATATCCAAAACCAGAACCTATTTCATATCTTATATTAAAGTAAAACAAGTTTTGTTCTAATGGAGATGCTAATGCCTTAATTATATCATCAATAATAGCATGTTGATATTTAGGAAGTAGGGTAAAATATATATCTTTAAATGGATTATTAGGCTTATATATTTTTAAGTAATTAATAACCAAACTGTTTACTTGTCTTGCAAAATCAGGTCTATCAAATGTCTTTAAGATATTATCCATCTTATCCACCACTTCTTTAGCCAAATAAAATTTATCACCCTCAAAATCAAATTCCAAGAGGCGTTTTTCAATCGTTGGAAGATAAGATATCTGTTCCTGGTTCATAGACCACAAATGCTGGAATAGGTGCGGATAAGCTACTTCTGTTTTGTCAACATCAGCATTATTGAATAGCAAATCACTAACCTTGAATATATTATCAATATTATAACATGGAACAAATCGCAGATAATCATTTATGTAGGTTGATGGGAATTTTCCGTCATGTATCATTGCAAAAATCTTATTCAACTGACTGTAATTCTCATCTTCCACCATACCTAACATGCAACAAGCCATAGCATAATAACCATTATGTAGAAGTTTTTCCGCAATTGAGTTTAAATAGGATTTATTTGGGTCATGGCTCATGTAGCTCTCAATAAAACAGCTTCTATAATCTTTATTTTTTGATATTATATGTTGCATGAATGCTTCATATACTTCATCTCTACAACTAGTTTGATCCATGACTTCCACGGCTGTAAAAATCATCCAAATGCTTTGAAAATGTTCATGGTCTGCAATTTCTTCAAATTCTTTGCTATTGTATATTTTATTATTGATAAATTCTTCTCCATATGGACGCATCTCAGATTTATAAACTTCAAAAATTTGATTACTTCCAAATTCTCTTCGGTCTATATTTTCCATTGCTGCTAAAACTCTTTTAATAAATATTTTAGGCACAAACACTTCATCAATTAGCAAATTAATATGTTGTTTATTCCTTTCATATATTATAGGATTATGCTTCTTTATCCAATTTAAGGAGCGTCTCATTTCATCCCAATCATTATTGTATTTGGGAGCAAAATGATTAATTAATTCGAACAGTATATTTTCACACCCGCTATTTGCAAAATCATAGACATAGTCTGGTATTAGTTTGTATATGGTTCTTAACGAAACCGCATCATCACTTACTTTTATAAGCAGGTCTTTGCAGAAACTCCAATACTGCCTAAGTTCTGATATGCTAACCGATGCGTCTGATTTTATGTTATGTTTCCTTTCTGTCTGCGTAAACATATGATAATTAGAACGAGTACTAAAAGCACTACCGATAGCTTTCACTAATAAGGGGTAATACTCTGGTCCTTTATCAAATAAAAATTGCATAACAGTTCTTTTTTTGCCCAAATCAGCTTGTGTTCCGGAAAGTACCACATGAAATTTTTCTAAGAATACACCGCTTGCATTATTTGATATTTGTTCATTTTCTGCAATTGATAGCATTCCTAAAAGCTTGCCCGCTTCCTCGAAAGCATCCTAAACAACACATGCCTCCTCTAATGCCCATACAATATACCTACGAATATCTCCATTTATTTTTTCTTTTAAATAACCAGTAGTTTTATTCTCTAACAAAGAAAAAAGATTATGAGCGACAGCTACATGACTCACAGTAGACATAGAGAAAATAAGTTGTGAGCCTGTTTTAGTAAGTACTATTTTCTCATCATGAAAAGGGATTCTATTCAGTTCATCAAAAAGCTGTTTAGCTTCACTGGAAGTAAGTGATATAAACCTGTTCTTCATTTGATTGGCAAGTCGTTCACCCAATTGACCAGCGGATTCAAGTTCTGCTATTATTTTTCTCCATGATTCTGGAGGTATCTTTTGGAGCCATTCTTCTGCCAACCACTCTGCAAGAGGTCGTGAACGCACATTTACACAATTTGCCCTCATGTCTAATAGACGACGTTGATTAAATTCGTGAATAGTACAAGAAAAACAATCTTCTACTGATGATTTTTCAAGGTGAATATGATTAATTTCAGGATGACTAATCACAAAATCATATTCATCTTTTTTGTTCTCCACAATTCCTAATGGATTAAATAAGGCAATCGCATTAAGAACAGCACGTTTTGACTCCTCTAATTGCCCATTGGGACTTAACAAATAATCTAGCCATAACTGTTTCTCTGGGAGCAATTGGACTTTTCCTATATGCTTATAGGCCTTTATCAGTTCAATGGCCATTAAAGAAATGCCATCACTGTATTCTCTAATTCTATTTTTACATCTATATCAATAATTCTCTCTCTTTCTATTATGGTATCTACTACTTCTTTATTGTCGGCTGCGTCAAGGAAGAACACATTAGTTTCCCTTTCTTCATTTTTAGTAAGGACATTATAGATAGTGATTAGTCTAAATGGTTTTTGAAATTCACTAATAAGTCTAGCAACATAGTAATATTTATCAATGGGACAGTCGTCTATTATAATCACTCCTTCTTCAAAATTGGTCAATATGTAGATTATACCAGTATCAATGTTTTCTGGGGTTCTACTATAGAACACATTTGACATTGTCCTAAAGGCCTCACCGACAATTCTTGTTTTACCAATACCTGAAATAGATAATAATCTAAGATTTTTGATTTCTGGATTTCTAAGGAGCTCAATACACTTCTCATTCCTTTGAGATGGCATAAACTCTCCACTCGTAAAAGTTTCTTTGTCTTTTTCAATAGCCTTATCTATAGGATAAAAAGGGAATATATTTTCAAGAAATTTCTGTTGTTGTTCGAGTTGTTCTTTTAATTCATTCGCTTTCGCTCTATCTATAGCTTCTTGACTATTGTACTTAAAATACCAGATGCCATCATTTCCGAAGTTCTTATCTAAAAGAAACTCCATACCTTGTTTTTGATAGTACTTTCTAATGTAAAATTCTGAATTAGAAATTAAATCAATTACTTGAAACGAGTTTTTATACTCTTCATCTACTTTATGAATATTGTTATATAAAGTTCCTGCAGATGCGATATTCATACAAAAATCTCCTGACGGAGATGCAGTAAAACCATCATCTAAAGAGTGAGTATGGCCAGATAAATTTAAATCATAACAATGGATTATAGAATTTTTCGTGTACTTACTCTCTGCTTCGGTCAATAGGTCATATCCGATGTGCGACGCAACAATCTTTATATCACACTTAGAAAGGAACAATTGTGAATTTGTAATCTGATCAGCTCCAAGAAACAATTCTTTGTCATCATCAAGACCACAAAGCCAAACAGAATTAAGACTTGTAATGCCTATCTTGTATCCTTTAATTTCAAATTTAAAGTTGGATTCAAAATCTCCATATTGATAATTTCCCTTCAGATTGTCAGTATAATATGAATCTTCAAAATTCTTAAAAGCCTTTGTTCTTGCTTTTACAATATTTTGGTCTTTAAGAGAATTTTTTATATTAATAATTTTTTCATAATCATCGTGAGGATTAATTTCAAGAAATCCCCTTTTCATGTATTGTTTATCGATTCCATTTTCTGTATCATGATTGCCCGGAATGAAAATAAATCGTTCTTTGGGAAGTTTAAGATTCTCAAGAATAGGAGAAATTACTACTTCTTCAAACTTTTTTAAAGCTGTATTAATATCACCAAAGCTAGCTCCACCTTTATCAATTAGATCTCCGGTAAAAATAACGAGATCTATATTACCTTCCTTCTGTATTTCAGCCATACTTTAGTTGAGATACATCAATAAGGTATCCATAGTTGGATTATCTTTTACTAGATGCAAGTCAGAGAAATGTAAGATACGTAAACTCATATGCTAGTTTCATTTAGGAATATAAATACTTTAAATGTTCTTTTATTCATGTTTCTTATAATTCTCTACCTGCTCCAATACTTTCTGGAACACTTCTTCGTCCCATTGAGGAGGATAACCCTCTTTATAGAGAAGATAGGTAAGTTGACTGGCGAGTTTACTTTTGAGATTGTCATTGTTTAGCCAATCGGCATAGATGGCTGTATCATCTATCAGGGTTTTGATTTTCTTAGCCAATTCTATACAGCGATCATCCGCATACTCAAAGTTATGCTTGTCACGAACTTCTACAAGGACATCAAAAAATGCTTTCTCTTCGAAAGTGATACCCAAAACCTTGAATTTCTCGCTGTCTGCTTTTAGCTCTTTCAGAATGTTAATTAACTTGTTCGACAGTCCATTGATTTTGTATGAAACAATGTCACATACATCATTCACCACATTCTGTGTCACTTCGTTGGTAAATGTCAACTTATCGCGTGTATTATAGGCATCTATCGTATCTTCAAGCATTTTCTGGAAGTGTTCGGCCTGTATCTTGTTTGTCCTGCTGTATGCTCTGATAGCTTTCGAGACAAGTTTACAAAGAATCTGGAACTTGGTGAACGGCATTTTTATTTCATCGACCTCTTTAGCAAATGAGTCGCTGAAAATATTTTCTTCAACACCTTCATTCATTACTCGTTCCACACCGCTTGCAAGAATTGCCTCCTGAACCATCTGTTCCACGTGCCTGTTCATGCTTTCCGTATCATGCTCTGTGGTGGTCATTTTGTTCACGTATGAGCTGATACCCATGAAGCATTGGCTCCATGTTACTTCTTCATCTGTCAGAATGCCGGCTGGGTTACAGATATTATAAGCAGAGCGCAGGCGTTTGACATGTTCTTTGAAAAGTTTGAGGAAGGAAACCTCTCCTTTCCGTTCAACACTGTTGGCAAGGATATATTCCGCCGCTTCCTGAATAAACTGAAGTCGGGCAAGGTCATTGTTCTCGAAAAAACGGTCAAATACCAATCCTAACAATCGCTCTTGCAAAAGTTGCAGTTCGTTCTGCAACACTTCATGTGCAACCTCCAAATCTTCCCGAGGTCCGACTTCACCGCCATATTTTTTCATGGCTTTTTTCATCTCTTCGCGAATGCCGATGTAGTCGATGATAAAGCCATACTCTTTTGTGCCGAATTTACGGTTTACACGAGAAATGGTCTGAATGAGCGTATGTTTCGATAACGGTTTGTAGTTGTAGAGCATCGTCAGGCAAGGCACATCGAATCCAGTAATCCACATATCCACATTGATGGAGATATGAAAATTTGATTTTTCCGATTTGAACTCAGTATCAAGGAATTTACGATATTCCTTGTCTCCAAGAAGATTGTAAAGTTCCTTTTCATCATCCTTATCTCTGGTCATGACCATATTGACAAAAGCGATGTCGCTGAGTTTTTCCTTTTCGTCTGCAGTCAATATAAGTTCATTCAATGCTTTTTTCTTCTCAAACCAGTCAGTCTGCATCTCTCGCATGATTTTATACAACCTAAATGCTATTTTGCGGTCGGCACAAGTTATCATAGCCTTTTGCAGACGATCTGTTGCCTCAGTCCGACGCTTATAATCTTCGATAATGTCTTTGGCAACACGATGCAGGACATCTTCATCACCGATAATCACCTCCATACTTGACATGGCGGCCTTGCTCTTGGCAATATCCTCCGGCGTTGCCCCTTCGTCTGCACATAGGCGATAATACTCTTCTACTTTCTCTGCCTGTTCTTTATTGAGGAATACACGAGCTAATCGAGGATCATATTTGATTGGGACAGTGATGCCGTCATCCTCCGACTCCTTCATCGTATATTGATCTACAACCTTCCCAAATACATGTACAGTTTCGTCAATGGGTGTTCCTGTAAAACCTACATATGTAGCGTTCGGCAATGCATCCCGCAGATATTTGGCAAAGCCGTATGTGATTTTCGCTCCTATCTTGTCGGCTTCTCCTTCGGTTTGGATGGATAGTTTAGAACCTATATTGTTTTGGGAGCGATGCGCTTCATCACTTAGGCAAATGACATTGGAACGTTCTGTCAGCAATCCTGTAGTCTCTGCGAATTTCTGAATCGTGGTAATATAGACCCCGCCAGTCTTGCGCATACTCATCTCTTCTGCAAGTTCCTTTCTTGTTTCAAAGACTTTTACAGCTTCGTCTTCAAGATATTGTTTCGAACGGCAGAATAGTTTCCCGGTCTGTGTCTCCAAATCCTCCCTGTCTACTATGATGAGAATAGTAGGGCTACCCAGTTGCTTTCTGCATCGCAAAGCCAATTGGCGGGCAAGGAACAGCATGGTATATGTTTTTCCACACCCTGTGGCTCCGAAATATGTACCGCCTTTACCATCACCTCCAACAGAACGCAAATGATTCAGGATATGGTCCCGCAGTTTGCGTGTAGCAAAGAACTGCGGATAACGGCATACGATTTCAGTCGTGTCGTCTTCTTTTGTAGGATCGGGAAAATAGACATAATCCTGTAATATCTCCATTATGCGTTCTGGAGAAAGTGCTCCGCGAATAAGTGTACGAAGTGTGTCAAGTCCCTTTCCGGCTTTGTCCTCATTTTCAATCTTTTTCCATTCGTAGAAAAATTCAAATGGCGTGTATGTCGTACCCAAAGCGTTTTTTGCACCATCACTGATGACTGCCAATGCGCAATATTTCAGCAATGCCGGAATATCCCGCATATAGCGTGTGCAAATCTGTGTATGGGCATCGCGTATGGTGGCATCCTGCTTGGTCGGATTTTTCAATTCGATAATGCAGACGGGTATGCCGTTTACAAAAAGCATAATGTCAGGGCGACGGTTCTCACGACCTTGTTCCATAACAAACTGATTGACACAACGGAAAATATTATGGTCTGGATGTTCGAAGTCGATATATTCCAGACGAAACGGATTATCCCGACCGTCGCTATATGCAAAGTCATAACCGTCACGATAGAGCAAAAAGGCATTCCGGAGAGCGTAATAGGCATTCTGTCCGCCAGTATTGCGCAGGTTAGCAACGATACTGTCTACCTCTGAGGTGGTTAAATTCTTGTCTTTGTATTGAACGGCGAGAAAATTCCTTAAATCCTCTTCGATAAGCGGGTCGGTATATTTCCTGTGAATGTCATCACCAAATGTATATTGCCAATGTGCTTCGCGGAAAATCTCGATAGTTGCTTCCTCGAATTGACTTTCATAATATTTCCCTTTGTTTGCCATAATCGCTGCTATTTAAGAATGTATGACATATTGAAGCAATGCTGGGCACACCTCACGAGAAGACCTGTCTGCTTCCTCTGCTATCTGCTTCGATTCATTTGCGCAGTTATAGATATTGACGATTGCACGTTGCAGTTCAATAGAAAGTTTCGGTATTTCAATGTCAATAAACCTATTCCAATCTAAATTTGCTCTTACACTTGAATCGCTGTAAAACCAGCCTAATCTATCCATTTCCGGATTTTTGAATATCATCATAAAATACTCTGGAAGAATTGGTTCATTTTCATCGAGAGTAAAAGTTGTATATGCAGGCGATATTAGAGCAGGAAAATCTTTATCATATAATGCTATACGAATACATTTATCCCTACCAGTCTGCATACCACTAAATGCAAACTCCCCTTTTTTTATAACCTTATATTTGTTTGTATTTATAGTATCCATTGAGGCGATTGTCGGCATAAATACTTTATTGTTATTCAATCCCAAAACATCATAGGGATAGCCTTCTTTGTTTGTCGCATCTACAACTTTTATGGCATTACCAATGCGATATTTATCTGCATTATTCTTTTTCGCCTTTTGAATATAGCTTTGGCAGACTTGCATAAGCGGAGCCGCCTTAGCCTCGTTTTGTTCTTTGATCTCTCTAAATGCTTTCCATACATTCACCACTTTCTGTTGTTCGTCAGGAGACGGTAGAGGTATCATCATTCTACACAATTCAATCCATGTAAAGACTTCTGTAGAAGACCCCCATGAATTAAAGCAGGCATATCTATCCCATTCATCTCTATTAAAATAAAGATATAGATAAATTGGTAACAATTTTTCTTTTCGAACAATCTTAAACGCTATATTATTCCAACTTATCAGAAACGCTTTATTGGTGTTATTCAACCCTAATCCTATTCGTTTTCCATGAGTCCTTGGATTAAAGATAAACTCATCAGGAGCAACTATTTTGAATTTTGACAAATCATTTCCATCTAGATTAGCTTTAGTTGAAATAACCTCCTTTGTTATAGTCATTCCCATAACATCTGAAGTGCCATATTTCAGAGATGTATTTCTCTCATCACACTGTTCGATATAATCTCCCAGCCGAACCCATTTTACATTACTCGCTCCCATATCACTCCTCCATTCCGTGTTGTTCCAAGAAGAAACGTTTTTGCTGTTCTATCTCCCTGCTCAACTCTTCTTCCGTTGGCATATAGGCCATATATTTGGCTGCAAAAAGTTGCTCGCCACCGTTAAGGACAGAGTATTTTGCCATTACCTTGTCGGTCTCGGTACAGAGCAGTATACCTATTGTCGGGTCATCATTCTCATCTTTTACAAGGTCGTCATACATTCGTACATACATATCCAATTGCCCCACATCTGCGTGCGTCAGAGGATGTGTTTTCAATTCAAACAGCACATAACGTTTGAGCTTGATGTTATAGAACACGAGGTCAATGTAAAAATCGCCTGTGTCTGTTGATATATGTTTCTGCCTGTCGACAAAAGCGAAACCGCGCCCCAATTCCATGATAAATTGTTGCAGATGATCTATTAAGGCTTGCTCCAACTCGCTCTCGTCATATTTGCTCTCCTTGCGGAAGCCTAAAAACTCGGCAACCACCGGACTCTTTATATACTCCAATGGATCATTGGCTTCAATATCGGGGGATGGCAATGCCAGCCCTTCCCTTACACAAGCCATACGGCGGCCATAGTATTGTGTACCGATGTTTCGATTGAGTGTCCTTACACTCCACATCTGTTTCGATGCCTCTTTTACATACCACTCTCTGGCCTTAGAGTCTGCAACCTGTATAATCGAGCGGAAGTGCGACCATGTCAGATTGTGAACACGCGTGTTCACAATCTCCAAATCATTAAAACACAGGTAAAATTGGCGAAAGTAATCCAGATTTCGCTTGCTGAACGTATTGCCGTATTTAGGCATCAGCTGTTCTGCCAATGTTTTAATCAACCGGGTGCCATACTGCGCACGAACTTCTCCATACTGTTCTTCTTCCACTATTCGCCGCCCAATGTGCCAATAGGTAAGTACAGCAATCCGATTAGCTGCCGCATATGCCTGTTGACGGCCTTGCTCGATGATACTCCGAATATCAGAAACCAGTTTATCAGTTGTCATACCATGTTGCAGCTTATTCTTTTCCATAACCTAAAACTTTGAAAGCGTTTATAAGTTCCGTCTCGTTTGCATCCCATCTTTTCTTCAATTCATCAAATTTACAACTCATTTCGGAAAGGGCAGACTTATAGTCTATTTCCGTATCACGGTCTATAAATTCAATGTATCTGGATGGCACGAGAGAATATCCCTTTTCTTGAATTTCGTTACGATGTGCAGCATAGTATAATTCCGGCTCTGCATACTCTGCAAAATTCTCGGTTTGCCAATCGAGGTATATTTGACGCACTCTGTCTATTTCTGTTTCCGACAAGCGAACGTATTTCTTTTCGTATATGTTATTGTTCCATGTCCGCAAGTCAATGAAAAGAATTTCACCTGTACGGTTGCGAATTTGTCTGCCATGCCATGGACCGCCTTTCTTGTTATTGTTCAAAATCCAAAGGGTGACGGATATATCGGTAGAATAGAACATGTTTCGCGGCAAAACGATAATGGCTTCTACTTTGTCGCTTTCAATTAGCTGTTTACGTATTTCCTGTGTATCGCTATCATCCAAAGCGCCATTGGCAAGCAGGAATCCTGCTACTCCACGACCGACATTTAACTTATTAAGGATATGCAGAATCCACGCATAGTTGGCATTGCTGGTAGGAGGAACTCCATAACCTTTCCAACGAGGATCAGTCTCAAAACCTCCGTATTCGGCATATTTTTTTAAATTGAACGGCGGATTAGCCATGATGTAATCAAACTTGAGTTCCTTATGCTGGTCATCGGAGAAAGTGGAGACGGCTCTATCACCCAAATGGTAAGAGATGCCTCGGATAGCCAGATTCATCTTTGCAAGGCGATAGGTTGCCGGTTCTGATTCCTGACCATACACATTAACAGCTTTCGTGTTTCCGCCGTGAGCCTCTATGAACTTTGCAGCCTGAACAAACATACCTCCGGAACCACAGCAAGGGTCATAGACCGTCCCATCAAAAGGTTCAATAAGAGAGGCGATAAGCTCTACGATAGAATGTGGCGTATAAAATTCTCCTTCCTCTTTGTCTGCGTTGATGGAAAAAGCCTGTAAGAAATACTCATATACACGTCCTATGAGGTCGTGGTCATTAAATTTTTGGGGATCTATCTTGTTTATTTCATCCACTACGCTTTTCAAAACTCCCGGTTCAAGGGCTGTTTTCGTGAAAATCTGCTGCGGAAGAGCATTTTTCAATTTAGGTTCGTTGTCGTCCAAAGCCTTTATAGCCGTATCGAAAGCGATAGCCATACCAGTTGGCGAGGTAAGAATCAACTTATCCCAAAATGTTTCATCTGTCAGGAAAAACACGCCGTCCTGCATATATTGGTTGGGGCGCGAAAGTTGCAGTTCAATGAAATCCGTATCATTAATGCCCTGCACTTCTACTATTTCATGCCTGATTTTCTCCTTTTGCTGTTTGAACCGTTCTCCTATGAATTTCAGGAATACAAGGGTCAACAGCAAGTCGCGTTTATCTGTCATGGCTGCACGCCCACGCAGACTGTTACGACAGTTGAAAAGTATCGTTTCAAGGGTCTCTTCCTTTACCGGTTTATTCTGTTTCTTAGCCATTTTACTATTTAATCAATTCAGTATTCAACTTAAAAGCATTTGCATCAATTCCCATTTGATAAATCTTAATGTTAGGATTTAACTTTCGTGCACCGCTTATTATTTTTGATTTCTCATCTGTACTCATATTGATTCCCAAATAGACAGACTCAAAACATTCTCCTCCGATTTTAGAAAAAGCTCGTACTTCCTTCCAATCAATCGGACCTTTATCATCATTCTGGCCCGGTAATAATGCCATATATGTGGGACTAGGGTCTAAAATAAATAACCTGACCTCTTGTTCATGCTCCCAAGCCTTTGCCTTTGTGGATAACTGATAATGGAAAAAATCTTTTGCATCCTTGAAATAATCAGGCTTCTCTACAATATCCTTGTATTGCACCTCCACCTCAGAACAACCAATCATGATTCCGCCATACATGCGAGAAAGATATTTTCTAACTTTCTCCATATCCAAACCGATGCAGATACCTTTATGCTTGCTATAATAGCTCCACATCAAGATTGAATCATATATTTTGGAAAGGCTATATATCCACACCTCTTCTCTGGTTCTACGAAATGGATCTCTTCTCAATTCTTCGATTATTTCCGGAGTCCATCCTCCACACGCTTCTTTCGGAACATTGGAGAAATCAATTAACGATGGATGGCAATCAAATGGATCGTTCAACTGCGTAGCATTGGTAAATTGAAGATTACTATAATGTAGCATCATCAATCCACCAGTAAAATCAAGATATTTATATAATTTGGCTGCTCCCATAAAGTCTATTATTCCGTCCTCAATAAGTCATCCACAGTTACACCCAAAACTTTGGATATTTGAATTAGCGTCTCAACATTGGGCTGTGTTGTATTGGTAACCCATTTGGAGATTATGGCAGGATCTTTATCCAATTGTTCCGAGAGCCATTTATTGCTTTTATTTTTCTCTGCGAGAACGACTTTGATTCGGTTCAGTAATTTACGTTCCATATTCGTATATCTATCCAATATGACTACAAAGATAGCAATTGTTTAGGAATATATTTGATTTAACAGGTTATATATTGCGGAAAAAGTACAAAAAAGTGACTAAAACATCAATTTTAGCCACTCAAGTTTATGACATCTACTCTTTAGGGGGATGATAAACTCTATTTTTACCCTAAATTAGGAACGATTATTTTTGAATATTATATCTTTTATGGGAACTATATGGTATCAAATCTATAAGAGAAGATATATAATGACTACATATCAGATTGATACAAATCGCACTTCGATTAAAGCGTGGAACTACATGCTATTTTGTTTCCGAAGGTCCTGAGAAAACCCGAACATACAAAACAGACAGTAGACCCCACGCATATACGTGAGAAACCACTGCGCCATTCTTGTATGTTCTCAAAATTTCTCAGGTTTTCAGAAACAAGAATAAAACACAACGCTTCCAATTGCTATTTCACATTGAAGTAAATCGCTATTTACATCGTCAAGCAAAGATATATTTTTCCTCTTACAAGCTTACTATTTTAATATTAGTTTAAAAAATTCACACATCCGGTTCATTGATAAATAGCAATAAAAGTAGTAAATTTATAGTGTAGTGTCCAATTATAACATTTACAATCCTTTTACCGATAACAAAATTACTGAAATTTATTGTTTGGCAGATGATTTCTTTGAATTTTTTGACTTCTTGAAACAAGGATACTCATTATCTACAGTTAGTCCGTCAAATAAACGTCGTTATTATCGTACTCCAAAGATATCCACAGAGGTCGTGACAATACACATTACGTTCCATGTTTCGGGTTACAGATGTATGAAGCATTAATACATCGATGGAATTCAATTAATCACAAAGCTTAAAAGTAAAATAAAAGAAGCATTAATGGGTATTTCAGACAGAGTATTATTGATAAAAAGAGCTATCATTGAAACCATTAATAATGAACTAATGAATATTGCACAAATTGAGTCTTCAAGGCACAGAGCTTCCTATAACTTTGTCGTAAACTTATTAAGTGGAATTGCAGGCATACCGCTTCTTCCCAAAGAAAACAACTATCAACTTGGAGAAAGCGGTTGATAGGCAGCTTACTTTTTTATATATAGAAAGTATCAATTCAACCCGGACAAAACTTTCAATCCGCCGGAACTTGTCCGGATATGCCCTGAGTGATTTATACGTTTCCAGTATTCCAATCTGGTCACATTTCACTCGGTTGTTTTATCGACTTGATTGGGAATACATTCTACGGAATCTCATCTTATTTTTGCACATGCAACGAAGCTGCTATGAAGCTTATGCAAACGAGAGAAGTCAACGTATCCTTTATACATGATATAGAAGCTTCCCTTTTTCATAGCTCAACTCATCCAGTATGTTTACGTCATGTACTTTAACATGGATTATCAATACGATTCCGGTATGAAAGCCTTTACTCATACAGTGTATGAAGTTCAATACCTTCTTTGTGTTTTCTAAATTCCTCCCACAAAAAAACATTCAGACAAAAGTCTATGGTGGAAAAATCAAAGGCATAAACATTAGCGTCTGCTTTCACATCTAAATAATTTTTATAGTAGCTAATACGAACTTTCGCAATAAAGTTATAGGCAAGTCCTTCATAAATACGATAATCTCTATTCCGGTTTACTTCCCCCAGATTGGTACGAGTGACTGTTGAGCTAAGTCCCAAGTTATAGAAATTGTTCTTGTATACTTCAAGACTGAGCCTAAGATCACGTATACTGTCACCGGCTGTTAGTTGTCCCAAGATCATGTACTGCAATTCCAACAAGCATTTTGATTTTCTTATTCTCCGGATACGCCTCTACCAAGCGATCAAAGATACGACAGGGAAGAAAATTTGTAAGTTAAGCGAAGATATCTTTTCCTTGATTATTGTTTTAATTTTTGGACAAAGCTAAAACAACTTTTCAATTCAAGCCATCACACTCAAAAAAGATACAGAGCTATACGATTATCAAAGATCTTAAAGAACAATATTTAATTTAAAGTGCGCACTAATGATTCAGAATATAAAATACGGATGTACAAAAATCCCCTGCAACCGAAAACAATTGTTGCAGGGGATCTCTGTAGAAATAATACCGATATTCAATCACGGTATTTATGCCCGAATGTAAAATTTATACCAAAGTTTACATTAAATTTTGCCTGGTTGATAGGAATAAAATAATAACGGGAAGGAGCATATTTCGTTACAATATAATCGCTTCCTATAAAGAAATTGAATCCTTTAGGACACAAATTAAGCAAAACGCCGAAAGAATGCCCCTTATTGGATAACGAACCGTTCACTGCCGCGTGAAACCATTTAGACGGACGGAAATTGGCTGAAGCCATAACCTCGGTCCAGACGCTAGGCGCACCAAAACGGGTAGAAGACAAAAGACCGAAAGATATTTTATTATTCAATAATCCGTATTCGGCTGCTATGTTCATAGTAGTCCTCAATGATTTAGTCTGACTTCCTTCTCCTTTTTTGCGGAATTTATATAACGCTTTCAAATCATCTTCCAATCTATCTTTCTCATCATCAAATGCATTATCGCCATTGTCTTTATCTTCGGCACCTATATGCTGGAAACCATCAAAGACGAAAGGTTCCGGGGTAGCATTCATCTCGGTAGCATTACTCCAGGAAATAAAACCTATATCCAGCAACGAAGCCGATAAAGTAAGATTATCCAGTAAACGATAAGTAGCACCCAAGTCTAAACCGAACCCTGCACCGTCCAGTCCTATTTTATATTCGTCGAACGGTTCATTATCAAAATCTATCTCATTATTTTCGGTATAATTGAATCTGAGACCTTTCGATGTATTGAAATACCCCCGGTTGGTTATCATCCAGCGATCCTGCGACATGCGTATATCCATACGGTCTATATTCATATCGGCGTAACCAAGCCCCAAAAGGATTTTTACTTTTGCTCCTACATTCAGGCGGTCATTAATAGGACGGGCATGCCCTAATGCGATCTCGCCGTAAGCTGAAATCTGTTCCCGTAAATTTTTTATACTGTATATCTGATTAGGATTATTCTCCTGTCCTTGCTTCAAAAAAGCCAGCAAATCGTAAGGAACATTCGTCGCAGAATACCCTTTAGCACTTATACTAAATGTATTCGAACCGCCCCAGGCATTAAAACCAAAACTGATAAGAGCCACATCAAAAGCAGCTTCTATACTGTTATTCGTATTCAGTTTTCCTAAAAACTCCTTTGTACCTACAGAACTATGCAGGAATGTAGCCAGTTCATTTCCACGAGGGTATAAGAACGTTCCGAAACCGACATTCGAATTCAACATAATATTAAAATTACCTAATACAGGAAATCCCACATATCCCGACGGACTCATAAACGCCGGATTAAGCTGATGTCGATAAGGCATATTTTCAAGGAAATAAGAAGAATGCAGTGTCTGGGCCATACCGGCTAAAGCTCCGCAAATCATGCATACGGATATACATCCGATCTTTGCTATTTTTTTCATATAATATTAGTATCTATCTTTATTTTACTTCTTGTTTTTCTTGTCTCATTCTATCGTAACCGTAACTCCTTCAGGTACACGAGCTTTCATTCTTACCTGAACAAATTGCTCCGGTTTCAGCGCTACGGCACCTTCGGTATGTCCCGAATTACCCTTTATCACCAACATAAGTTTATCCAATTTGGATAATGCACCTTCCTTGCTTTCCTTAATCCTTATATCCAAATTAGAAGTTTTAATGGAACCATCCATATTTCCGGCTGCAACATGGAACGGGCCGTTTACCAGAACTCCTTCCAGTTCTTTGCCATCCGTATCGCAAGGAACAATATTCAACTCAAGATTCAAAGGAACACTATTATCGGCTTCTCCTATAACTTCAAGAGAACGTATGCCGTCTATAATATCTTCCAGGTCACTCTGAAGATCGGATATAGAATCGGTATATTCGATATGAAGCTTATCACCGAATTCAAACGGTACACGGATATCATAATCGATACTCATCTTGTACTCTTTCTCAAGAGCTATCTTATGTACATAATTTTGGGATGCTTCGTCTTTTTGTACAGCATGCGTATTCTCTGCGACCAGTTTAATGGATGTAGGTACACGATTAAGCAAGTCGGTAAGATTGTCGACTACCACTTCCTGATATCCGTCGGAAACCACATCGTGTTTCTTATTCGTGACCAAAATCTTCGTAATGACATTTCCGCTGGCATCCGCTGGCTGGATAATTATAGGAATTGAAATAGGTTTGGTCAGCATAGGATTACCAGATTCATCAATCGACTGTAAAGTAATATTAGTAGCAATAGGAACTTCGACAGGATTATCCACGTTCAAATCCAGCACTATATTTTGCACGTCAAGATTGGTATTCGGTTTCTTCAAAAAATCGGGGATAGATCCCAGATCAATATCTTGCGGGTCTATATTTATCTCAGGATCGACACCACCATCGATAGAAGCGATCTCCAGTTTATCGGTTATATCAAATACGGGCCTGAAATTTATCGTTCCCATGCCGCTGCTTGCCTGAACATCATTGGAATAAAGCTCCCCTTTTACGACAATATCTTCATTGATATCGACAAACTGTTCATTACCTTCTTTCTTCAAAGGAACATTTACCAGCGACTTTATAGTCAGGACTTTTTCAAAAGGACGATTTTTCGAGAAACTTTGATTATCGATGGTCAATACATTATTTTTGTCTATATCCTTATCCGCTTCAAATTCCAGCACTTTAGGGAACGAGATTTTCATTTTTCTGAAAAATACGTCCTGCAGGCCTGCAGGCCAGTTAGGAATATCCAGTTTTAACCAGGCCAATACCGGTCTTTTCAGATGTACACGGTCAATACGAACCAAGTCATTAGGTACGGATTGGTGTACATTTGCTTTAGTAGTATTCTCAATATCCGCAGATAATGTGCCAAAAATCACATCGACATCACTTACTTCAAACATAGTAGCGGGAACAAGAAATTTTATATTTTTATTTCTTATATCATCTAATACTGTAGAGTTTACAACCTGATCGGCATGAAATACTATAGTTGAGGGACTCGTCGTTACCTGGTCTCTCAAAACTATAACACGGTTGTCATTAATCGTTTCTCTGGATAAATCGACTTTCGCCAGTTTCAATTTGTGCCCATTTATCAATTCTGATAAAGTTATTTTGAGCTGATTACCCGGCAAAGTAGGACTAAACGTATAGCGATCGGGGAAAGTAATTACCAAATTATCGACATTATAATTGGCTGCCAATTGAGGATCTTCCATTTTTAATGTAAGATAGCTCTCTTTAAACATAACATCATTAATCGTTTTAATATCTTGGGGTATTCCCTCTACATTAACATTTATATTGATATTCGCTTCTGCCAGATCACTATGAATCTCATTTATAATTACATCTGCATTTCTGAAAACAAGGTTTGCACTGGTATGAAAAGCCGGACCGTTTCCTCCGCTTATAGAACCGCCATTACTTGATATACTCAAATGGGCCGTATATAAAATCTTATCATTATATTTTCCATTCTCAAAATTTCCTTTCAAGGATTTCAAATATACCGAAACCTTTAATTGCCCATCTTTATCTATCGTAATATTATTAGCGCTGAAAACTGTACCGGAAACCGAACCTTCTCCGGCTGTAGTCAGCACTGTTCCTGTAGGAAATGTTGCCGTAAAACTACTGATGGAAGCATTGTAATTCTCCAGATCAGCTAATTTATTAGCTTCAAAAGAAAACGTTATCAAATCTCCTTTGGCATCTTTTCCAAAATTTACCTGTTGAAGTTTTTTTACCTGACTTGGAATACTAAAACTGAACTCTACGTCAGCCTGTCCCGATACAAACAAGGGTAATACCCCGGAAGGAATAGTAGAACTGCCCACATCAATATTGTCACGTTGATCAATTTGCTGCGGAGCAACTGTAAGTTCACCTAATTCGGTAGCCATATCTATAACAGAACTCTGTTCATCCAACCTCACATCAGCTATATCTTTATTTCCCTTAAATTCAAACTCGATAGGTTCGATATCAGGATTTTCATAATCTATAGCTACCCCATCTATGGCAGGAACATTCGCTTCTACCTTATCTTTTTTCGAAATGGCATATTGATCCCCTATTGTTGTTAACACGTCGTCGGTTTCCAAAAGACGACTTAATTTAATAGAGTCGGTTTTTCCTATAGGAATGGACAAACCTTTACCTACCGTCACTTCCTTTGATATTTCCTTATCGTAGTTATTATCACAGGATTGAGATAAAAACAGAACTGCACCTGCACACATAGCTCCTACCAGCAGATGTACTACCTTTCGATCGATCATATATTCTATGTTTTTTAATGTATTCCCAGATTTCTAAATTATCCTGAACAAAGATATATATATTTTTTAAGAAATTAAACTTTACATTGAAATATTTTGATATAATATATATTATATCAATTATAATTATTCCAAACAGAGATTATATACGACAAATTGCCCGAATTTATTGATATACAATAAATTCGGGCAATCCTGAAAATATTAAACTCTTACTTTACTATAATTTCTCCTCCCTGGGTATTAGCCTTTATTTGCGGAGCGTAAAGGCATTGTATTGAAGATATTCCATTTTCATATTCACCCGCTCGCTCTACATCGGTCATATAGCTGAATACATAAGTTCCCTTAGGCAAAAAATCAAAGAAATAATTGACCGAAGCATCTTTTACCTCCTTATAATAACCTACCCTTTGATCATATTGATAAGCAGATAGCTGTTCGACGGGTTCCAAACAGGCAGCTCTCTGGTCTTTCAGACAAACATAATCCATATCCCGGGAGCAAACTACCGTTAACTGAACGATTACCCTGTCACCCACGTGTAATCCTGTCTGATTTATAGGAACCGAAATACTGCCCGTCTCGGTAATACGATTAACGAACAACCGCTTCGTTACCGCCAAGTCAGAACCTGCGCTCTTAGTAATGTTCTTTATATTGTCAAAATATTGCCAATATATAGCACCCCAGGAAGGTTGGCTATGGCTGGTCTTTATTTCTACCGTAGCATCTGCAGGCGTTATCTGAGAAGTAGTTTTTACATATTTTTCATAGCCCGTAAGAATCTCCGGTTCCTCCATATCCAATGGTTTTCCACCCCACTTGATAGTAGTTGCCTCCTTATCGGACTGTAACCAATCTGTCCCGCTCTTCAACAGAAAATATATAGCGTCCATTGTTGCAGGCACAGTCCCCCATTCCTGGGTTTGTTTCTGCATTAACAACCATCGGCGCATATTATCCAGCTCTTCCTTCACCGGCGAAATATAGTTAAAGGCATCATATATCGCACAATTCATTTGCACCGCTCCATTCTTATAAAAATAAGACGACCGGTTATTTTGCCAAAACATACCCATCTTAGTCGTAGTAGTCGCATATTCACGTAAGGAACTCACCACTTGAAGAGCATCGTTCTTAAATCCGTAATTATATAATGCCATGGCCGTATAAGCCTTTTCTGTCAATGAATAGTTCTTCCAATCATGGACCAAACGATCCATCATCTGTTTATGTACATCTAATATATCCCCGGCCAAAGGTATATCCCGGTACTGACTCCTGACATAAAGGTAACAAATTTGATCGTAAGTAAGAGGTAATTTCTCCCGGCGGCCTTTTTGTTGTTCTACCATTTTATTATCTACGTAATTGAGAGCCTGGATCTGCATCTGCTTCACCTCGTTTCCATATTCAGCCATATTCATTCGTGACAAACGTGAGAATCCGTCCAGTACATTTAGTGTAATAAAAACACTGGAATTCATCCCTTTAAACCAACTCCAACCACCTTCATGCGATTGTAATATCCGCAACTTCCGTATAGCCGAGCTCTGTAAAGCACGGATACGATTGCGGTCAAGAAGTGTGGATAACTGCTGCATGCGGGCGGTTGCAGTCGTAGCATCCAGAACCCACGGTGTTTCGCTCAGCAAAATATTTTTAAGCTCTTCATTTTTGTCAAGCATAGAAGTAAGCGTACCCTTATCAGGAGAGGCTTTCCATGATTTAATAGCCGTCTCGATACGTGGATTAGCCCGTACGATACCCTCTGCTACCGTATTGGTAAAATAAGAAGCCATAACAGATATTGCATTATCGCTTTCCGGCTGGGTAAGAGCAGGTAATGCCTGAACGACATACCACACCGGATTATCGCAATATTCTAATGTCAGACGATAATTTTGTAAAGATGCCGATTTCATTTTCCCTACCATACCCGGCACCGTAATTACTGTATTTTTATCACCTCCATCTATATAGAAAGGCTGGGATTCCGTTATTAGGATACGGGAAGGTAATACGGGCAATAATTGCTGTTCTCCGTCGGAATAAAGAGGAGTAACCGCTTTTACCCGATATCCGAGCAATTCGACATTTTCAGGTGCGGAAAAATTGAAATTTACATTTTTCGATTCATTCGCTTTCAATATAAACGATTCCGAAGTCGTCAAAAGTATTTTTTCGGAATAAGGATCGAATAACTCGAAGGTTACCTTTCCTTCCATCACATTCTCCGATATATTCTGCACATAATTACCGATGCTCACTTCATCTCCCTGCCGAACAAATCTCGGCATATTAGGAGCTACCATTAGCGGCTTACTGGAGACCGCGGTATTTTTATAATTCCCATACTGCAGGTCCTTTGTAAATGCCAACGCCATAAAATCCCATTCGGTATTAGATTCAGGCACCGTAAATTCAAAAGATACGATACCTGTCGAATCGGTACGCAATTGAGGATAGAAAAAAGCCGTTTCATTCATATTTTGACGATAAACAGAAGGTTCCATAACCTTTTGCATGGTTTCTGAATTATCCGACGCGACTTCTTTAAAGTCAGCAATGTCGGCACTTTCCATTACATTTTGTTTCCTTACAGTCTGTGATGAAAAGCCCGCTACTCTACCCGATAAAGCCTCATAATAATTTTGAAACAATGATATATCATACATATTTAACCATACCGGTCTAATTGCCGTACACGAATAAACAGCCGTATCGTTATTATAAAAAAGATTCAGCCAGCTTATGTTATTATAAGGGTATCGGGGATAGAACCACAATTGCTTCGATACGGGAACAGGAATAAAACTCCAATTATGGGGAGAAATCGCATTCAATGAAGCATCATACATCTCAGCCATAAATTGTGCTGAAACAGGATTTCCTTCACCATCTTTTACACTGAACGACCATTTTTCAACAGCACCCGGCATTAATTTATCGCGGAAAGTTGTAGTACTTATTATTAATTTATCGCTTGGTGTCTCTCGTTTTATTCGCATCATTCGGTCATAAAGCTTTCCATTTTTTACCATCATCACATAAACAGAAAGCTCAGGACCATATTCTCTCTTATATGGAATAGATAGTTTCTGATTCTTATCACTAAGATTGACAAGCCTTCGCGTCACCAGTCTCATACCGTCATATATCTCATAAATAAGATAAGCATCTTTACAAGACGATCCAAAAATGACCTGAGCTTCCTCTCCTTCCTTTACAGACATATTCGTTTCTGGAACCCACAAATATGAAAATAATGCAGGCTTTTTATCCTTTTTACTATATAGCACAAAACGGGATTCACCTGTTACGATACGTCCGTTATCATCCTTTGTCATCACCACCAGTTTATAAGGACCGGATGGCAAATTTTCCCAATTCATTACCTCAGGTTTATTTTGCATATCGAAGTCTCCTTCTGCAATCTGCATTTTAACCTTTAAGCTATCAAGCGGTTCTCCGGAATCCTCACCCGTCTTAAACGGTTTATCATACAATGTATATAAAACATACTTACAATTCCTGTACACAGGTTGTCCCGAAAGATTCAATAATTTGACATCGAAAAAAACAGGTATATCTTTATCTATATTGCCATTTATCCCTACATTCACAATTAAAGGCGTATCGCCAACCGGTATTGTATAGACCGCATCCTGTGTCTCTCCGGAAGCCGAAGTCACCGAAACATTCACTTCATAATTATAAGCCACGTTCGTACTCACAATACTGGCTTTGCCTTTTTCCGGTACAAATGAAATGGAAAAGCCACCATCTTCCGAAGTATTCAAAGTGCCATTGGCAACCTGGTCATCAGTTCTGTCATATATATAAAAACGATACCACCAGTTTGGTTTGCGGGTAATCGTATAAGTTAATTTAGAATTGGCAATCGCAGCTCCGGAATAGCTTTTAACATTTCCTTTTAAAGTGACTTTCCTCCCAAATGCATATAATTCTTTCACAGGATCGAACGATATTTGAAATTGAGGACGTTTATATTGTGCAACGCGAATACCTTTCGAAGCTTTATTTTCGACTTCAATACTGAATACTCCATTCATAACATCCTTCGGTACGAAAAATGAACCGGAAAATGAACCGAATTCATCAGTTTCTTTTTCCGAAGAAGAAATTAATAAACCGGAAGCATTATAAAAATTGACTTTATATTTTTTTTCCGGAAAAACTTTCCGAACTTTTTCCGAAGCAGACCAGACTATCGCCGAATAATATACGGTTTGTCCGGGACGATAGACAGAACGATCCGTAAATAAGGACACCGTTACATTCTTTGAATCAATATATTTTTCTTTATAAAGATAAATATGCTGTATAGGTGATAAGAAATCTTCTTTTAAAGAGAGCTGATAAGCCACACACTTGTTATTGGTAATAGCCACCATTCCGTTTTTATCGGTTCTGAGTGTTGTCACAGGTACATTATCCTCTGAGTTGCTGACTTTTGAATATAGCTGAACTTTAACACCCGAAAGAGGACACCCGGTTTTCGAGTCGGTTACATATAAATTACCTATTCCGTCGATATTCCTGAAAACAGCCATCAAACGCGACACAACTATTGGACGTATTTGTACCGAATCTCCGCATTGCACCTTTAACGCGTATATTCCAGGATTCAATGGAGGCAAATAAACACTTGTGTCCTGAGCAATTAACGGATGTTCATTATCCCAGCTCACCTTTTGAACAAACAATGGTTTCACTCCCCCTAATTTTTTTGCTTTCAAAGAATAATTAAGACGAGGGAAAGATTCCGGATAACGATATATACTCAACATAGCATCCGGTACATTTTTATATGAAATTTTAAAAGTAGCACTTTTACCCGGATATACGGTATTTGGTATTGATACTCTTACATAACTGGATAACAATTGTTTCCTCTCTTCTTTCAGACAATCAATTCTCTCATAATGAGGAAAACGGAGAATATATCGGTTACATAAGTCCAAAGCTTTCTTCAAACGGATTTCCTTTTCTCCCTCATTATATCGGTATTGTTTTACAAGAGCCGCTACAATTTCACAAGAATAAGGAGAATCGGAGGTCACCTCCAGTAATTGTTCCAGAGCTTTCTCATAATTTTTCGGCTCATACGATAGAGAAGAAACATATGACAAACGATTTAAATCGCTCATAATATACGAAGCCGATAATTTATCGTTACCATGAAAACGAAGCAGTTCCTGATAAATTCTCAATATACGGCCTTCTGTTTGTTCCTCTCCCGATGGAAATTCCTGTTTGACAAATTCATCGGCCGGCAGCCATAAAAACTTCTCCTCAACAGATTGTTGCTTTTCATATTTCATTACCAGTGAAGAAATATCTTCATATATATCGACAGCTCTCATCGCAATAAAATCGTACATAGTAGGATAAAATACAGATGATTCATAAACAGGCCTCAATATCATTTTATAATCTTCCACCGGAGTACTTTGCAGATCATGAACAGGTTGTAAGGAAAGCGAATTATAATACAAAATAGTATCGGCAAATATATTGCCACTCCATTCATTCATATCACCAGATACCTCACCTACCACGCCAGGACGATTCCCAATGGTAAATTTATTAGCATTATAATATTCAGAATATAATTCGCTCAGCATAGAAAACAAGACACTACGCTCCACCGGATTTTTACTGGATCTGGCTACTTTATCTATACTGCTCAGCAAGGAAGGAAAACTATCGCGCGATATCAACATCTGCGATACCGTACGTCGAATTAAAGCGTCAATTACAACCGGAGCATCTTTTTCTTCTAAAGCAGTTTTCAATTCGGCATCGGCCGCCTTCAAAGATGTTTCCGGCTTTTCCAGGATAGTATTACGGACATCATTATCCGTCGTCATTTTTTTCATACCCGGGGAAGCCATTTGGGTAATTGCAAACGAACCGGCAAAAAAGAGCACAAGTCCGACTATTACAAATACTATCTTTTTCATATCCATTAATTTTATTATAACAATACCTTCTCAACGAACAACTACAAATATACTCTATTTGTTTAGTAATTCCTATAAATTAAAAGATGTCATCTCTTATTACAATGCTGCACAACATTACCATATAAATATTAAAACAAGACATTTATTAACTAAATATTTATCAGTAATTAAACAATTACATAAATTTTACAATACAAAAAACGGGAACCCTCAGATTCCCATTTTTCATCCTTCATCCGTATTTATTACTTTACCTCATTCACCAGAGGTTTGCCCTCCTCAAAATCTTTTATATTCTGCAGTGTCGTATTCGCGATATTCCGCAACGCCTCTTTTGTAAAAAAAGCCTGGTGGGAAGTAACGATTACATTATTAAAGGATAACAAACGGGCCAAAGTATCGTCATCGATTATCTTGTCCGATTTATCTTCATAGAAATATTCGTTCTCTTCTTCATATACATCCAGGCCCGCATAACCTACTTTCTTATTTTTCAGCCCTTCTATCAGGGCATTAGTGTGAATAAGTTGCCCCCGACCGGTATTTACGATCATTACACCATCCTTCATTTTGGATATGGAATCCTCATTGATCATATATTTTGTCTCTGCCGTTAACGGACAATGAAGGGTAATGATATCCGACCGATGATATAATTCATCCAAAGTAGTATAAGTCATACCTGCTTCTTCTGCAAATTTATAATCCGGATATAAATCATACGCCAGTATTTTCATACCGAAACCACGAAGAATGCCTATCAATATTTTAGCGATCTTCCCGGTTCCTATCACCCCCACTGTTTTACCATGCATATCGAACCCCATCAGCCCGTGCAACGAAAAGTTTCCGTCCCGGGTTCTCCAGCTCGCACGAGGAATCTTACGATTCAACGAAAGCATAAGAGCTACCGTATACTCAGCAACCGCATACGGAGAATACGCAGGAACACGCACGACCGTTAGCCTGCCCTTAGCCGCTTCCAGATCAACATTGTTATATCCGGCACATCTCAAAGCCAACAATTTCACTCCATTCTCCGCCATTGCCTTTATCACATCCGCATCTACCGTATCGTTTACAAATACGCACACGACATCCGCTCCCTGAGTCAAGACAATATTATTCATATTCAAGTGACCCTTAAAATACTTTATCTCAAACCCATAATCCTCATTAACCTTATTGAATGATTTTTCATCGTAAGGTTTTGTTCCAAAAAACGCAATCTTATATGCCATATATTTAATAATTTATTTTTCCGTTATACAGAAGTGAAAATAAAAAAGCCCGCATAAAAGTTTATACGGGCTTAGAATCAAAGATTATTCTTGCGGAGGGAGGGGGATTCGAACCCCCGAAACCCTTTAGGGGTTTACACGCTTTCCAGGCGTGCCTCTTCAACCACTCGAGCATCACTCCAAAATTGGGTTATCATCTAAAACGGGTGCAAATATAATATAATTCTTCGGTATATCGAAAAAAAATTACGACTTTACGCAAAGTTTTTTCATAAACCGAACAACATGCTGGCATTAATCGTTGTTCTACGTCCTATTTCAGCCATATCGATATCAAAAATCTCCGCCAGCTTTTTAGCCATAAAAGGCAAATAGGACGGTTCGTTCCGTTTTCCCCGAAATGGTACGGGAGCCAGATACGGCGCATCTGTTTCCAATACAATACGATCCAACCCCACTTCACGTACCATATCATCCAAATCCGCTTTTTTAAACGTGACGATACCATTAATACCAAAATAAAAATCGCCCGTTTCCCTTACTATTTTTACCTGGTCGGCCGTCCCCGTAAAACTGTGGAATACACCTGCAGGTATTTGTTTCAAAGAACGCAAGACCTCCATAATCGGGACAAAAGCATCCCTGCAATGAATAATTACAGGCAATCCCATCTCTGCCGCCCATTCACATTGCTCGGCAAAAACGAGTTTCTGTTCACGCACGAATGTTTTATCCCAATAGAGATCCATCCCTATCTCTCCTATTGCACAATATTTTTCTCTGTCGAACCATTGACGAATCAATGAAAGCACTTTACGGTAATCTTCATTTACCGAAGTGGGATGCAGCCCCATCGCCATACTACAAAACGTCGGAAAAAGCGACTTTGTTCTATGCATGGAACCTATAGTCTCCATATCTACATTTGGAAGTACGAGATGTGTCACACCCGCCTCCCGGGCACGCTGCACTACTCCGGAACGATCTTCATCAAATTCTTCCAGATATATATGAGTATGAGTATCTATCATAAAATTATGCTTTTTTTTCTCCTGTACGATAATAATATATAATGCCATATTCCCGGCATTTATCCATACGGATTTCCGTAGGCAAAGAAGAGAAATAAGTTTCTACCTGGTTCCATATATCGAGGATTATGCCATCTCCTTCCTCGCGCATAGCCGAAAGCAAAGCCAAAGAACGACTGGCATTCTGGCGAAAACCTTGCTGACAATGATATGCCTCCTTGAATATATCGTAATGTACTGCGACTTTAGCTATAGTAGGCGTATAAATAGGGGAACCGCCCTGACTGACCCGTCGGTTTTCTCCGGCGATAATCTTTTCTCCCCACGATAACAAATCAGCTTCATTCAGTAGATCGGGCACAGTGGTACAATTTATATCAAGGCCATAATAAACCCTGTGTTCTTTTTTGATTTCATTACGGATTATAGCCATATTCAGCACCTGTATAAAATGAGAAACATAAAGCCGGGCCGTACGTACCAGAGACTGATATTTACCTGCATACTTTATCTGTTCGCCATAACTGTAATGATAGCGGCTATATGCCGTTTTGAATTTATTAAGGAAACTCCGTGCCTCATTCAAAGTCTTATAAGAAGCCGCTAATTCGAATTTCGAATACTTATATTCCATTTCCACAGCTTTTTCCAAAGCCGCGATACGTGCTTTATCAGTATTGGGGAGTCTTCGGTACGGCATCTTATTATTAATGATTTCTTTTCAGTAACTGAGCAGCAAGCGACATCATCGGCTTCATATCTTTTTCATCCGCTTCTATTTGATAAAGATAATCCATAGCCTGTTTATAATAATCATTTATTTTTTCTTCACACAGTCTTTTTATACCCAACCGGTTATACAAAGCAATTACGGCCGAAATCTTCTCTTCGGGTTTATAATCAACAGCCGAAAGCCACTTATCAAGTTCGGTACGATCCTCATTTTGTGCCAGATTCATAGCATGTATAAGCATATAAGTCTTTTTATTATTCAAGATATCACCCCCTATGTTCTTTCCGAAAACAGCAGGATCTCCGTATACATCAAGGTAATCGTCCTGTAACTGAAAAGCGAGCCCTATATGGATGCCGAACTGGTATAACTTTTCAGAATTGAAAGACGTCGCACCGGCTACGACAGCTCCTATTTTTAATGCACAACCGAGCAGAACAGCTGTTTTCAGACGTATCATATTCAAGTACTCCCCTTCCGTAACATCTTCACGACATTCGAAATTCATATCGAGCTGTTGGCCTTCATATATCTCCATAGCTGTTTTCTCGAAAAGAGCAATAACCTCGGACACATAAAAAGCCGGAGCTTTGGAAATATAACGGAATGCCATCGTTTGCATGGCATCACCCGATAAAATAGCCGCATTTTCATTCCAGACCTTATGGACTGTCGGTTTCCCCCTTCTCACATCGGCATGATCCATTACATCGTCATGCAATAATGTAAAATTATGAAATATCTCTACACCTAAAGCCGGAGCCAGCGCCTGGCGAAAATCAACCCCGAACATCTCACAGGCCATAAGAGTCATAACCGGGCGTATTCTCTTTCCTCCCAAAGATAATTCATATCTTATAGGAGCATACAATTCATCAGGTTCTGCGGGATATTCAATTTCATTTAAGGCTTTATTTACAATATCCGTATATTTTTGTATTGTATTTGTATTCATTGCGGTACTATTTTATATCCGTCCGAAAATATTCCGCACGGTTTCAAGTTCCAAATTTAGTTAATATAACTCATTTTATCAAATCACCGACACCTGAATTAAATACACAATTAAAATCCGAACGAATATCCTATCGAATAAAATATCTTACTGCCATAAGGAGTGTATTTACTTTGAAGCACATCATAATAAAACATAATAGAAACTCCTCCGTTATTTCCTGCAGGAATAGTTCCGCCAGCACCTAACAAAAGACTAGGAACCATTTCGCTTTTCATAGTTTGTCCGTCCAAGGTTCCCCAGCGCCTCTGGAGCTCGGGTTGTACTTGGAACGTTATATATTGCAGTACACGGGCCCTGGCAAAAATATTCAATCCCATATAATGCAATTTATAATAATCGGTACTATAATAACTGTAATTCACACCACCTCCGGTAGTAAAAAAATTGTTCCAGCTATATCCCACCTGGGGAGATACATTCAGAGTGGTATAATCTCCGAAATTCATGCCGAAAGAGCCGCCAAGAATCCAATGTCCCCGTCTTGGCTTTGTCCTTACAGATTCCGTTTCCTGACCGGAAACCGGAGCTTCGGTATTCCCTTTATTGGATATATGCAAAGTTTTTGCAGGAACCTTTTCCACTCTTTCAAAACGGAATCCCGGATTACTTTCCTGCCCCCAGACTGGTAAAAAAAACAATATCCATAAAAGCAACACCGATTTTTTCATTCAACTTCCTTTTTATAATATACAAATTTATAAAAAACAACAGATACAATACGATTATATATATAAAAATTTACATAAATACATTATATACGAAAAACTATCGGCATGATATATCTGCTACGGACAACCTGCCCTTGTAAAATACCGGGAGACCAATGAGGCATTTCTGAAATTACCCGTACAGCCTCATCATCCAGAGAAGGCTCCACTCCCCTCAGCACCCTCACGTCCGATACACGTCCATCTTTCTCAATAACGAAAGAACACAAAACACGCCCTTGTACCCCATCCTCATACGCCTGAGCAGGATAACGCAACGACCGATTTATATACTGTAATAAAGCAACCACCCCTCCGGGAAAGCGGGCATCTTCATCTACAACATCGTAAATATAATCTGTAACATCCGATGTTTTATAACTCTTATAATCGAAGCTTTGCGATATATTTTTTCCCTGGTTTTGTTTTATAACGCAATGTCCGGCCGTAATGCCATAACATAACGCAGCATTCAAACCTGATAAAAAAATAATCAGCAAAACAACCTTTCTTATACTTGACATAACTTATTTACCGTAAAACTATTCATTAACAATTATTTAAACCAAGCACCTTTCATGTCAAATATACAATACAATCCCAAAAACCAGACTTTTCAACCCCGACATTTGGTAAGGATTAGCAGCTTTTTATTTTTTTTCAAAGATAAGTATGCTCTTTGATATACTTCATAGGCTTTTTTTTCGTTAATTAGTTGAAAGAAATATCTTTCGGCATATTTGAAAGACAGCACATCGCTTTAATGAAGCACATCTTTTGACAAAGCAGTTTTCGAGAAAATAAAAAAAAATGTATCTTTGAACGCATAACTAAGAATATAATGAACCGACTAAAATATCGCCTTTTACTTTTAGTACTAGCCTGGGTATCAATAACAGCATATGGGCAAGAAGGAAAGTCTTCATTCGATTTTTTGAATATTACATCATCATCACATGTTTATGCTTTAGGAGGCAACAACATTTCGATCATAGAAGACGACATCAGCTTGATAAACCAGAATCCCGCGCTACTGGGGCCCGAATTGAATCTGCAACTGGGACTCAATTACATGCATTATGTCGGCGGAATAAATCTGGCCGGTGCATCTTTTGCCAAAGCAGCAGGAGAGAACGGAGCGTGGGCGGCCGGAATTCAGTATTACGGATACGGAAAAATGAAACAAACCGACGAAACCGGCATGATAATGGGGGAATTCAGTCCCAAAGACATTGTATTCAACGGAATGTATTCACACAATATTACAAACCGGTTAAGAGGAGGTATCAATACGAAATTTCTCTATTCCTCTTATGAACAATATACATCTTTAGCTCTGGCCGTAGACCTGGGGATCAACTACTACCGGTCCGAATCGGACCTGTCATTATCTCTGGTTATAAAAAATCTGGGAGGACAAATAAAGAAATATAACGAAACATTCGAGCGTATGCCTTGGGATATACAACTGGGATATACACAATCCCTTGAACACGCCCCAGTTCGGGTATCGGTTACCGCTCATCATCTCACACGCTGGAAATTGCCTTACCTTTCAGTAAACAGCGGAAGCCAAAGCAGCGACTCCGAAGAAATATCCGAAAAAGGAAATTTCGCATCAGATTTATTCCGGCACCTGGTTTTCGGCATAGACGTTTTACCGACCGACAACATATATCTGGCAGTAGGTTATAATTACAAAACAAGAACTGATATGAAAACCTACGCACGGAACATACTTTCCGGATTCAGCATAGGTGCAGGCATTAGAGTAAAAATGTTCGGCATAGGAGTGGCTTTAGGGCAACAACATGTCAGTGGAACTACCTTTATGTTCAACCTTTCCACCAATTTATTTGAATTTAAAAAATAAATTACCCCCATATATGAACGAAAATTCAAAAATCACTATAGCCATAGACGGCTTTTCCTCATGTGGAAAAAGTACTATGGCAAAAGATTTGGCGCGACAAATAGGTTATATTTACATTGATAGCGGAGCGATGTACCGTGCCGTTACTTTATATTGCCTGGAACACAACCTTATCTCGGGCGATATTGTTGATACAGAAACTTTACGGTCTTTAATGAACGACATTCATATCAGCTTCCGGCTTAATTCCCAGACAGGAAAAGCAGATACATACCTGAACGGGAAAAACGTAGAAGATGAAATACGCTCAATGAAAGTATCGTCGAAGGTCAGTCCGGTCAGTGCTATACCGTTCGTACGCACCGCTATGGTAAAGCTGCAGCAGGAAATGGGCAAATCCAAAGGGATAGTAATGGACGGACGGGATATAGGTACAACTGTTTTTCCTGACGCCGAACTGAAGATATTTGTCACCGCTTCGGCCGAGACACGGGCACAACGCCGGGTAGATGAATTAAAAGCTAAAGGCATTCCCGTCGCCTATGACGAAGTCCTGGATAATATAAAAAGCCGGGACCACATAGACCAGAACCGTGCCGAAAGTCCGTTGAGAAAAGCAGATGACGCCTTGCTGCTCGATAACTCGGATATCACTATCGAACAACAAAATAAATGGCTCCTCGAGCGATACACAGAAGCTATACAGAAAATAAAAACCTGATTATTCCGAATGGTAAAAGTTGAAATCGATAAAAACTCCGGATTCTGCTTCGGGGTAGTCAATGCCATCAAAAAAGCAGAAGAAGAACTGGACAAGACCGGACAATTATATTGTCTGGGCGATATCGTGCACAACAGCAACGAAGTAGAACGCTTAAAAGCAAAAGGACTCATCACCATCGACCATGAACAATTTAAGAAACTTCACCACGTAAAAGTATTGCTCCGCGCCCATGGAGAACCTCCCGAAACATACCGCATAGCCGAAAAAAACGACATCGAAATAATCGATGCCACATGTCCTGTCGTATTACAACTACAGAGGAAAATAAAACAATCGTTCGACAACAACGAACCGGATAAGACCCAAATTGTTATTTATGGAAAACTGGGACATGCCGAAGTAAATGGACTTGTGGGGCAAACTCATGGAACAGCGGTCGTTATAGAACACGCCGAAGACATAAAACGCATTGATTTCAGCAAGTCGATACGGCTTTATTCGCAAACGACCAAATCGGTAGAAGGATTCAGTAATATGGCGCACCAAATAGCAGAAAAAAAAGGAGGAAATGATTTTGAATCGTTCGATACCATCTGTAGGCAAGTAGCCAACCGCATTCCTAACATTAGGAATTTCGCACAGCAACATGACCTCATACTTTTTGTATGTGGAAAAAAAAGTTCCAACGGAAAAGTCCTTTTTGAAGAATGTTGCCAGGTAAACCCTGAATCACGCATGGTTTCCGATGTAAGCGAAATATTACCCGAATGGCTTGAAAAAAAAGAAAGCATAGGTATTTGCGGAGCCACATCCACTCCACGTTGGCTGATGTCCGAAGTAGCCGATTATGTAAAACAGATGCTGGGACAGGACGAATAAAAGGCTTCACCTTTTTTTATGCTTTATTAAACACGATTATTTTTTTTGTCATATTGCTTTAAAAAATAGTTACTACTTTTGTGGAAAGTTTCATAGAATTTAAATTAAAACAATATTCCTATGTCAGCTATTAAATGTATTGGAATTTTGACATCGGGAGGAGATGCTCCCGGAATGAATGCGGCAATACGGGCCGTAACCCGTGCCGCGATTTATAACGGTTTTGAGGTAAAAGCAATTTACAAAGGTTATAAAGGATTGATCACAGGCGATATCGAACAGTTCAGAACACAAAACGTAAGTAATATTATTCAACTTGGAGGCACAATACTAAAAACAGCCCGCTGTAAAGAATTCGAAACCCCTGAAGGACGCCAGTTGGCTTACGATACTCTCCAAAAAGAACATATTGACGCACTGGTCGTGATAGGAGGAGACGGAACGTTAACGGGAGCACGTATATTCGCTACAGAGTTCAACTATCCCATAGTGGGGCTTCCGGGAACAATCGATAACGACTTGTACGGAACCGATACTACCATTGGTTACGACACGGCGCTAAATACAATTATGGACGCTGTAGATAAAATAAGGGATACGGCTACATCTCACGAACGGTTATTCTTCATCGAAGTTATGGGCCGTGATGCCGGGTTCCTCGCATTGAACGGAGCTATCGCGACAGGTTGCGAAGCGGCTATCATCCCGGAAATATCCACCGAAGTGGACCAGTTGGAAGAATTGATCAAAAGCGGTTTCCGAAAATCAAAAAACAGCAGTATCGTGCTCGTGGCAGAAAGCCCTGTGACCGGAGGTGCGATGCATTACGCCGAACGTGTGAAGAATGAATATCCAGAATATGACGTACGCGTAACCATTCTGGGACATATACAAAGGGGAGGATCTCCTACGGCACACGACCGTATCCTTGCCAGCCGTATGGGATCCGCGGCAATAGATGCTCTCATGGAAGACCAAAGAAATGTCATGATAGGTATTCGTAACGATGAAATAGAATATGTGCCTTTCAATAAAGCTATTAAAAACGACAAACCTATTGACAGGGAATTACTGAATACCCTGCGCAAACTCTCTATCTGAAAAAGATTATAAAACTATACAGGCAGAAGTATTTCATGATATGAAGTACTTCTGTTTTTTTATCGCCTCTCCTCGACAGAATTTTGAAAAAACACATTATACATGTATTATTTACTTCATTACCCACTACTATATTTAATTTTTTTTCATAAGTTTGTCTTTTTGACAAGTATAAGAAACCATATATGGAAAGTTCCGATGCAAAACAAATAGCAGATGAGCAACTCATTGAAGAAAAATTTCAGGAGTTACTGAACGGATATCTCAATTCGAACCATCGCAAAAAGGTCGAAATCATCGAGCGTGCGTTTAAATTTGCCAACGAAGCCCACCGCGGTATAAGAAGGCGCTCCGGAGAACCATACATACTTCACCCCATAGCAGTAGCTCGCATAGTAAGCCAGGAAATAGGTTTGGGCTCCACATCCATATGCGCAGCCTTACTTCACGATGTTGTGGAAGATACCGAATATACGGTAGAAGATATCGAAAATCTCTTTGGAAAAAAGATAGCTTCCATTGTATCTGGACTGACCAAAATATCGGGAGGAATATTCGGAGATCAGGCTTCGGCCCAAGCTGAAAATTTCAGGAAATTATTGCTTACCATGTCCGAGGATATTCGTGTCATTCTTATTAAAATGGCAGATCGTCTGCACAATATGCGCACACTCGGGTCCATGTTACCCAGCAAGCAATATAAGATCGCAGGCGAAACTTTATACATATATGCTCCCCTGGCCCACCGGCTCGGACTTTTCGCTATTAAAACAGAATTGGAAGACCTGAGCTTCAAGTATGAGCATCCCGAAGCATATAAACAGATACAACAAAAAATACAATATACAGAAAAAGACCGGCAAGCTATCTATGAAAATTTCGCAAAGCCCATCGAAAAAAGGATGAAGGAGTTAGGCTTTAAATTCGAGATGAAAGCCCGGGTAAAATCCGTATACTCTATATGGAACAAAATGCAGACCAAACACATTCCATTCGAAGAAGTGTATGACCTGTATGCCGTCCGCATCATTTTTCAATGCAATAACGAAGCAGACGAGAAAAAAGAATGCTGGAATATATATTCTATAATAACAGACATTTACAAACTCCACCCCGAACGAACACGCGATTGGGTGAGTCGTCCTAAAGCAAACGGCTACAAAGCCCTTCACCTCACGGTTATGGGACCTGACGGAAACTGGATAGAAGTACAGATACGGAGCGAAAAAATGGACGAGATCGCAGAACGCGGTTTTGCAGCACACTGGAAATATAAAGTAGGAGACTCCGACGAGGAATCGGAATTGGACGTATGGTTAAAAACGATCAAAGATATACTTGAACATCCCGAACCGAATGCTATCGATTTTCTCGATACAATCAAACTGAATTTATTCAGTACCGAGATTTTCGTTTTCACCCCCAAAGGCGATCTTATTACACTCCCAACGGACGCTACCGCACTGGATCTGGCATTCACCCTGCACTCCGATCTCGGTTTCCATTGCATTGCCGCAAAAGTAAACCACAAACTGGTTCCTTTAAGCCAGAAACTACAAAGCGGAGACCAGGTAGAAATATTAACTTCAAAGTCCCAAACGCCCAAAGAAGAATGGCTGTCACTCGTCACCACGGCAAAAGCGAGAACAAGGCTAACAGCAGCTTTACGAAAAGACAGACGACTGAATATCTCCAAAGGAGAAAAAATATTCAAAGAATTCCTGTCCAGTAATAATATAGAAAATGACAACAAACTTATCACTAAATTATTAAATCATTTCGGACTTGCACAGCGGGAAGAATTGTTCTTCAAAATAGGGAATAATGATCTGGAATTAGGAGAAAGTATTCGTAAATTCCTAAAAGAGAAAAATCAGAATATTTTCATGAAATATCTGAAAATATCTTTCGGCGGCGGAAACAATAATAAACAGCCGGATGCGGAAGAGCGTCCCGTCATAGACAGGAAACAAAATTATATACTAAAAGATCACAACGGTATAAAAAATTACGCCATTGCAACTTGTTGCAATCCTATCCCCGGCGATGACGTATTAGGATATGTCGATGAAAATGAAACGGTTATAGTACATAAAAGAGAATGTCCCGTCGCCATGAGACTCAAAAGTAGTTTCGGTCCCCGGTTGGTATCGACGCAATGGGAGTCCGGCATAACACAATCTTTCCCGGCAACTATCCTCATTGAAGGAATAGACCGTATAGGAATACTGAACGAAATAACACGTACCATTTCCAACGAACTCAATATCAATATAAGAAATCTTGCCATAGAAGCGCAAGAAGGCGTTTTCCACGGTTCTCTCAATATTTTGGTACATGATGCAAAATCCGTTGAAACACTTTGTCGAAAACTAAAAAAAATAAAAGGTGTAAAAGCGGCAAGCCGGGCCAAAGAATAATTAAAAACCAAGCATAATGAAAAAAGTTTTACATTGTATTTTATTCTGCCTCCTGTTTATCTCCTGTAAAGATGACGGAAAGAATTATCATTTAAGCGGACGCGCAGAAAAAGGCACTTTAGTAGACAACTCCATGATATTTGTCCTGGAGACCAACAGTAAATTCGCCACTACGGGAGATGTCATCAGAACCGTAACCAACAAAGGAGGAGCCTACGAATTTAATGTAAAACTGAAAGAACCTTTCGTTTCCGTCACAGCAATGGGATATTATTACAATGAAATAACAGGTAAAACTACCGAACCCACTGACGGAGATAAAGACGACACGTCGGCAGGTAAAATAACATTATACGCACTGGCCGAATTGTCTGAAGGAAGTAATATTAATCTGAATGTGATAACAACTATCACAAAAGACAGGATACTGAATCTTATTCAGACAGGAATGTCCTATGAAAGCGCTTACAAACAGGCACAGTTTGAGCTCCTGTCACACTTCGGATTACAACGATATGCCGAAAAAAATGCAAATACTTTCTCCATAACTGCCGGTAATGAAGAAGCCGGAGCCTTACTCGTTATATCTGCAGCGCTTCTGGTGAATCAGACGCCCTCTTCTTTCCAGGATTATCTGAATAAAATCTGCACCGAATTTGCAAAAAAAGGAAAACTGGCAAAATACATGATTACCGCATATGAGGCCAATTGCCAGAAATTAAATCTGAACCAACTAACTACATGGACCAAACGTTATTATAGTACACTGGGAATACCTATAGAATTACCCAATCTGGCATTATTCATCGACTGGAACGGAGACGGTGTAGCCGGAAACGAGATAAACTGAAAACAAGACCGTTCTGTTGGTATTACATAAAAAGATTTCGACAGTAAATATTAATATATGAAAGCTAAAAACCAATCTCATAAACATATATGGATATTACAGGCTCTATTCTTTATTGCGGCCGTATCGGTGCTTACCTATTTTTTCCCCCGGGAAGGAAAATTCAGGTATAATTTTCAGGAAGGAAAACCTTGGAAATACGGACTACTTACCGCATCTTTCGATTTTCCCATATATAAAAGCGATGAACGCATAGCTTACGAAAAAGATAGCTTGTTACGAAACTTCGAACCGTTCTTTTCCGCAGAAAAAGAAATAGCCAAAAGCAACATAAGCGCACTGGAAAAAACGTTGAAATCTTATCAGGAAATGCCGGTTCCCTATTACCTATATGAAAAAATCATACAATCGGTAAAAAAAATATACGACGACGGTATTGTTTCTTCCGAAGTATATGACCAGATACAAAACAATAAAATAAAATCGGTACGGATAATCGATAAAAACATTGCGAAAGAATATCCCGTACAGTCGTTCCGTTCGGCACGGAAAGCGTACGAAACCGTACTGGAAGAATTTCCCGATGTATATACCCGGCACATACTGCAATCATGCAACCTCAATGATTATCTTGCGGAAAACATGAAATATGACAGTATCACCACCAATAAGTTCAAAGAGGACCTTTTACAAAGGGTTTCGCTCTCTTCCGGCGTCGTACAGGCGGGAGAACGTATCGTTGACCGGGGAGAAATTATAACTCCGCAAACTTACCTGATCCTTAAATCACTGGAAACAGTCACCTTAAAAAAGAACACGAACAATAACTTACAAGAAAAAACAGTTATAGGACAAGTCATTGTATTTACCTGTCTCCTCCTTTTTTTCTATCTTTTCCTCGCATTGTTCCGTCCCGGAATATTCAACGACCTGCGTAAACTTGGTTTCCTGATGATGTTGATCGTTGGCATATCACTGGCAGCATTCTTCCTGGCAAAATTCCGTTTGCTGGGACTGTATCTGGTTCCTTTTGCCATAATCCCTATCGTTACGGTTACTTTTCTGGATTCCCGTGTTGCATTATACGTACACATTATCACAGTACTTATCTGTTCATTCTGCGCACCCTTTGCTCTGGAATTTATCTTTCTTCAGATAATCGCCGGAATGACGGCAATCGACAGCCTGAGCGACATGGTAAAACGCTCCCAACTGGTACGTACGGCCATATTGGTATATATTTCATACTGTATTACATACACCGGATATACCATGTTAACCGAAGGAGACCTGAATAAACTCAATCTGGATATGTTCCTTTATCTGGGAATAAATTGTATCTGCATATTATTCGCATACCTCATCATCTTCTTTTTTGAAAAAATATTCGGATTCGTATCTACCGTTACCTTAGTCGAATTATCCGATGTAAATAATCCCCTGTTAAGACAATTGTCCGAAGAATGTCCCGGAACTTTCCAGCACACCCTGCAGGTTTCCAATCTGGCTGCAGAAGCGGCAAATAAAATCGGAGCCCGTTCCCAACTGGCACGTACGGGAGCACTTTATCACGACATAGGGAAATTAAAGAATCCGGCATTTTTCACCGAGAACCAGTCCGGAGTGAACCCGCACAGTACATTACCGTTTGAACAAAGTGCCCAAATCATTATTTCCCATGTAAAAGACGGTGCTAAAATGGCCGACAAACAAATGCTACCATTACCTATCCGCGATTTCATTCTCATGCACCACGGTAGAGGTAAAGCCAAATATTTCTATAATTCATATTGCAATAAATATCCCGATAAACCGGTAGACGAAGAAAAATTCATGTACCCGGGCCCCAATCCTAACACCAAAGAAACAGGAATAGTAATGATGGCCGATTCAGTAGAAGCAGCTTCACGCAGCTTGAAAGAATATACCGAAGAATCTATTTCAAAACTGGTAAACAGCATCATTGACGGACAAGTCTCAGAAGGGCTGCTCAAACAGACTCCTCTGAGTTTTCGTGACGTGGAAATAATAAAACAAACCTTTATCGAAAAACTGAAAACCATATACCACACGCGAATAAGCTATCCCGAATTAAACTCCGACAATAAAGAAGAAAAAGAAAACGCATATAAAAGTTTTCTGGACATAGGTTCTATATTAAAAAATAAATAGGCAAATATCCTTTTAATTTTCCAATCAGATACAAAAAGGTCCCTGAGATTAATAAGTATTCTCAGAGACCTTTCTTATTAATAATGCAGAAAAGAATATTATTTCTTTTCTTCGGCCACCTTTTCCAATATACGTACCAGATGATTCCAGAATTTTTCTACTGCCGGAATATGCATCTTTTCATCAGGAGAATGTACCCCCTGCAAAGTAGGGCCAAAAGAAATCATATCCAGATGTGGATATTTTTGCAGGAACAAACCGCATTCCAGACCGGCATGGATCGCTTTAATAGCCGGAGTTACCTTATAAAGTTCTTCATAAGCTGCTACCGCTGTCTCCATAATTTTAGAATGCATATTAGGTTTCCATCCGGGATAACCGTCGCCATGCGTAGGTTTGGATTTTGCCAAAAGGAATATACTTTCTATCTGATGAGCAATATTATATTTCTCCGACTCGACAGAGCTACGTTGGCTCGTTGCAACAACGATCTCATTCTCATTCTTCATTTTTACCGAAGCCAGGTTAGTAGAGGTTTCCACCAACCCTGGAATATCACGACTCATAGCAATAACCCCGTGAGGTATGGCATATAAGGCATTAACAAGGTTCCAGGCCGTTTCATGATCGATACAAAACTCCGGTTCGTCCACCGATTCCATAGTAATCTTAACACTCGGCTCTATCCCTCTGAGTTCGTCTTCTATTACCGGAATATAGTGGTTCAGATCAGCTCTCACATCTTCTTTAGCAGCCTGATGCACTCCTATGACCGCAGTAGCCTCGCGGGGAATTGCATTCCGCAGATTTCCTCCGTCGATACTGCATAACACCATATCGTATTTTTTCATACATTGCCATAAAAAACGAGCCAGTATCTTATTCGCATTTCCCCGGCCCAAATGTATATCTCCTCCGGAGTGACCACCCAAAAGATTACTTACATCAATACGAAGATAAAAATAGTTCTCAGGAGTCATCGCACGTTGATAAGTGAATGTAGACGTAGTATCTATACCCCCGGCACACCCGATAAAGATTTCCGCCTCGTCTTCCGAGTCAAGATTTAAAAGATAATCTCCGTCAAAGAAACCCTCTTCCATTCCGAATGCACCGGTAAGACCCGTTTCCTCATCTACAGTAAATAACGCCTGTAATTTTCCGTGTTTCAAATTATCCGATGCAAGAACAGCCAGTTCAGCGGCCATCCCTATTCCGTTATCAGCCCCCAAAGTGGTTCCACGCGCTTTAACCCATTCACCGTCTATGTACGTATCGATAGGATCTTTATCAAAATCATGTTCTACACCGCCGTTCTTTTCACACACCATATCCATATGCGACTGCATGACAACAGTAGGAGCGCATTCATATCCTTCGGTAGCATCCTTGGTAATCACGACATTTCCTGTTTTGTCCACTTTTGCATCCAGTTTATGCTCCTTCGCAAAACCAAGCAGGAATTCCCTTATTTTTTCTTCCTTTTTAGAAGGCCGCGGTACTTTTGTAATAGCATCGAAATATTTCCAGATAAGTTCCGGTTTTAAATCTTTTACTTCCATAATTCTACTTTTATATTGAATTAATTAACTGCTAAACAATATATAAACGAAAAAAATTATGTTAAATATATCCGGTTATAACACATTCTTTCCAAAATAATCAGACACTTCGGTAAATATAACAGTTTCCTTTCCTATATTTGCAGTACAAATATAGTCAAAAATGTGGGAAACATTGTTTTTTACCATAGGGTTTGTTGCTATTGCAATACTACTTTTAGGTATAAAAGTTTTTTTTGTCCGGGGAGGTAAATTTCCCAATATACACATAGGTGCAAATAAAAAACTTACCGATAAAGGAATCACCTGCGCAATATCTACCGACCGGAAAGAAAGACATGAAAAACACCTGAGCGATTTAATAACTGACAAATAAAAATTAAGTAAGATAAAATCACTAAGTTATGAAAACTATTACCCATGTTATCTTTGCTGTAGCAACTGTCGCTATTGCATTGTTATTTGTTCAATGCAAATCAGAGACAAAAAGTACCGATAAAGCCGCTACCGGCACGGACAGCCCTTCGGTTACTTCCGAAAGATTGCCTATAGCATACATAGATAACGATTCGCTTCTTGCAAAATATAACTATGCCAAAGATCTATCAGAATCATTGATGAGACGAATGGAGAACGAAAACGCCAACTTCAATGAAAAAGCACGCCAATTACAAAACGATAAAATAGATTTCCAGCGGAAACTGCAGAACAATGCTTTTCTTTCCCAGGAAAGAGCAGAACAAGAAGCTCAGCGCATAGCACGCAAAGAAGCCGATCTGCAAAAACTGGGACAACAGAAAGAACAAGAACTGATGTTGGAACAACAAAAAACACTGATGGCTGTAAGTGATTCGATCAATTCCTTCATCAAAGAATATAATAAAACAAAGAAATACCAGGCAATACTCTATAAAGCCGCTACTATTTATATAGACGAGTCTTACAATATTACGGACGAAGTCGTAGATATGCTTAACAAGCGATATAATCCGGCAAAAAAATAAAAAACATATCATACAATAAAAAAACAGACTGCCTTATCCGGCAGTCTGTTTTTTTATTCATATTCCTCATATACAGTATTTTATTCGAACAGCTTGCAAATAGTATAAAAACAGAACAAATTGTTTTATTTATAAATCTATTCTTAGTAATTTTGCTACGAATAATACCGATTGCCCGGTAAAATAAAATTAAATAATATGGAAGAAATAGGTTTCGAATCAAAGATACTGCATACACCGTTCGAAAAAAAGGACGCTTATAATTCATTATCCATGCCGGTTTATTATACAGCCGCTTATGAGTTCGATACAGCCGAAGCAATGGAAGAAGCATTTTGCGGACGTACAACAGACCATGCATATTCACGTATCACCAATCCTACCGTTCAATACTTCGAAGACCGCATACAAGCCATAACAGGAGCACTAAGTGTGACAGCTTTTAATTCAGGAATGGCAGCTATCAGCAATATGCTCATGACCATAGCCTCTTCGGGATGTAATATCATAACATCACCGCATCTGTTCGGGAATACCTACTCCATGATGAAAAGTACGCTGGGCGACTTTAATGTGGAAACACGTTTCTGCGATCTCACAAATTTGAAAGAAACAGAAAATGCCATAGATGAGAATACCTGTGCTATATTTCTTGAAGTGATAACAAATCCCCAAATGGAAGTAGCCGATCTGAAAGCACTTGCATCTATCTGTCACAAAAAGGGAATCCCATTAATTGCCGACACCACTATACTCCCCTTCCATATTTTCAAGGCAAAAGACTTTGGGGTGGACATCGAAATCGTCTCCAGTACAAAATACATTTCAGGAGGCGCTACCTCACTCGGAGGACTCGTCCTCGATTATGGCACATTCGACTGGAATAAATCGAAAAAACTTTCCGGCATGTCCAAGCAATACGGAAACAAAACTTTCACGGCAAAACTGCGGAAAGAGATCCACAGGAACTTAGGTGCATATATGACTCCCCAGGCAGCCTACATGCAAACTCTCGGACTGGAAACGATGGAAGTACGGTTCAACCGGCAGGCATCTACTTGTCTTGATTTAGCCGAAAGGATAAAATCACTGGACGGAATAGAACGTGTTAATTATACAGGATTAAAAGATAATCCCTATTATAAATTAAGTACTGAACAATTCGGATCCAAGCCGGGCGCCATGTTTACATTCGACCTTACTTCCCGGGATGCCTGTTTTTCTTTCATGAACAAACTGAAATTAATACGCAGGGCAACCAATCTGTTTGACAATAAAACTCTCGCCATACATCCGGCCAGCACTATTTTCGGGACATTTACCGAAGAACAGAGAAAAAGCATGGATATCAGCCAGAAAACAATCCGCCTGTCAGTAGGTCTCGAATCGGCACATGACCTGTACAACGACATAAAACAAGCCCTTGCCCGATAATCTCTACCTGTCATGAGAACTTTCATTCTCGCCGACAATCAGGATATCACCAGAATCGGCATGTTGTCTTTCATAAACGACATGCCGGGTCTGGCAAGTAATATACTGGAAGCCAAGAATAAAAAAGAATTGACACGGCTGTTATTAGCTCACCCCGACGCTGTTATTATCCTCGACTACGTTCTTTTTGATCTGGCCGGAATAGAAGATATGATTATCATTCATGAACGTTTTCATAGAACCGATTGGATACTCATTACCTCAGAACTCACCGAAACTTTCATCCGGCACATTTATCACAACAAAGCATTTAGCATCCTGCTGAAAGAGATACAGGCAGACGAAATTAAAAGAGCCCTGTTACAATCGGTACGTTCGGAACAGTACATCTGCCGACAGATATCCAATCTCATACAATCATACAACCCGGATAAACAAAACAATAGGCAGAACCTCACACATACCGAGACCGAAATATTAAAATTAATTGCCCGGGGTTATTCTACAAAAGAAATAGCAACACAAAGAATTTCAAGCGTACACACAATCATTACCCACAAAAAAAACATATTCCGCAAACTGGAAGTAAATACGGTCTAAAAGCCGGTCTGATAGATTCCGCAGAATATTACATATAAAAGAAGCATCCTGATTCAGGATGCTCCCTCTGTATATTTATTTCAATATATTTACAAAGGATATTCTTCAAAAGCATATAATACAGTCGAAAGATAGCGCTCTCCCGTATCAGGCAAAAGCACGACAATCGTCTTACCGGCATTCTCAGGTAATTTAGCCAGTTGCAACGCTGCATATACTGCCGCTCCCGAAGAAATTCCCACCAATAAACCTTCACTTGAAGCCAACTCCCGGCTTGTACGTATGGCATCGTCATTCTCCACCCGTATGATCTCATCTACCACACTCGGATCATACGTCTTGGGAATGAACCCGGCACCTATTCCCTGTATCTTATGTGCACCGGCTTTTCCCCCTGACAATACGGGCGAGTCCGCAGGTTCTACGGCTACGATCTTCACCTGGGAATTATGCGATTTCAAACCCTTTCCTACACCGCTCACCGTACCTCCCGTACCTACTCCGGCCACAAAAATATCGACGCTTCCTTCCGTATCCCTCCATATCTCTTCGGCTGTCGTACGTACATGTACAGCCGGATTAGCCGGATTTTCAAATTGCTGTAAAATAACCGATCCAGGAGTCTTATCCCTCAACTCTTCCGCTTTAGCAATAGCCCCTTTCATTCCATCGGCTCCCGGAGTCAATATCAACTGGGCACCTAATGCTTTTAACAAATTACGGCGTTCCACACTCATGGTCTCCGGCATAGTAAGAATCAGTTTATACCCTTTACTGGCCGATACAAAAGCCAGGCCAACACCGGTATTTCCACTCGTAGGCTCTATGATGGTCGAACCGGACTTCAGAATTCCCTCAGCTTCGGCATCTTCTATCATCGCCAGGGCAATACGGTCTTTTACACTTCCTGCAGGATTAAAATATTCCAGTTTTCCCAATATACGGGCTTTAAGTCCGTTCTCCGCATTAAATTTAGAAAATTCAAGGAGAGGGGTATTACCTACCAGATCAGTCAGTTTTTTTGCGATTTTAGACATAGCCATACTTTTTTAAATTGAACTTTTTGTTAAGAATAGGACAAAAATAACAGGCTTTTTGTTCCGGATAAATACCACATATATGGTATTTTTAATAACAACCGTCACAAACGACCTTCGTCCGCATAACTGTAATAATCATCCTCACATACGATAATGTGGTCGGTAAGTGTCATTTCCAGCAAAGAAGCAGCTTCTTTGATACGAGTAGTCAGGAGGTCGTCCGAAGAACTGGGACGCGAATTATTAGAAGGATGATTATGACACAGTATCATACCCGTAGCCAACTGTTGTATAGCCGGTTTCATTACCAGTTTCACATCCACAATGGTCGATGCCGTTCCACCTTGGCTGATATGTAATATATCAATAATCCGGTTGGCCCTGTTCAGCAGTATCACCTTAAACACTTCATATGGCAAATCTATCAGCCCTCCTCGCACAAGTTTATATGCATCTTCACTGCATGTAATACGGGGACGATCCGGCACCCCGTCTTCTTTCCTTCGCCTTCCCAGCTCGAGAGCAGCCATAATAGTAATAGCCTTTGCCGGCCCTATCCCTTTAAAATTATTTACAAAATCGTCCAGATTATATTTTCCCAGATTACTCAGATTATTCCCCGCAGAATTCAAAATACGTTGTGAAAGTTCGACTGCCGTTTCATCCTTATTGCCCGATCCTATAAGAATTGCCAAAAGTTCCGCCGAGCTCAAAGCACTTATTCCCCTCAGCATCATTTTTTCGCGAGGACGATCCTCCAACGGCAAATCGGTGATACTCAATTTAATATTATTGTTTTCCATATCCATAAACCGTCATTTTCCTTTCCGTATTTGTATCTCTTCCGCTTCGTTACGTCCACGGCCTAATATCACTTTTAGAAAAAGAGCTTTCAAAAAACCCAAACCATATCCGCCCAACTGTATCACACTGGTTACAACAGACAAAGCGGCAATTTTTATATTCTTGTTCAGTATCCAGGACACGAAAAAAATAGCAAACAGATACAGAAGCAAAGGCAACAAAGCATACGGACAGAAAAACGCACCTATGATCATAACCAAAGACCCCACAACAAATACGGACGGTAACAGATGTACGATTTTTAATGAATCCGGATATAACAAATACAAAGATATCCGGGACATTCCGAATACATATATCTGTCGGCAAAAGAGTTTCAGGTTCGTTCTGCGTTTATGATATACATAGGCCGGACGAATCAAACGAATTGAAAACTGCGCCCGCTTTATCCGGGTACTCATATCAATATCCTCACTGAACATCTCTCTGAAACCTCCTACCTTCTCATATACTTTCCGGGAGAAGCCCATATTGAACGTACGGGGAGTAAATTTTTCCAACTGCATTTTCCCACCGCGGATTCCTCCGGTCGTAAGAAAAGAAGTCATGGAATAATTAATCGCCTTTTGAACATCGGTGAAGGATTCGTGTGCCGCATCCGGACCGCCGAAACAATCGACATAAGACTTATCCAGTTCGTTTTTAACGGTCTCAAAATAAACGGGAGGAATCACACAATCGGAGTCGAAAAAAATAAAATATTCACCCCTCGCCCGCTCTATACCGTAATTCCGGGCAATACTTCGTCCCTCGTTTTCTTTATAATAATACTGGATTTCCATCTGTGACTTATATTTTTCCACAGCCTTGTCACATAAAACGGTAGAACCGTCTTCTACCAATACGACTTCAAAGTCTTTGGAAGTCTGTCCACTCAAACTTTCCAAGAAATCCTGTACCTCGTCGGGACGATTGTATACAGGAACGATAACCGAAAAATAAGGCATAGTTTCTCTCTTCATGTGTTATGACACAAAGATAACGGATTTTCACAGAAACAAAAGAATAGATATATACTATTTTAACATCCGAAAAAACAGCCTATTTTCTGCGGTCCAGATACGATTCAAGACCCTTGCGGCGTAGTTTACAGGCCGGACAATGACCGCATCCGTCTCCCGGTATACCGTTATAACACGTTAGCGTTTCATTGCGTATCAGATCAAAAACGCCCAGTTCATCCGACAACTGCCATACTTGTTCTTTATCTCTCCACATAAGAGGTGTATGGATGACAAATTGAGTATCCATAGCAAGATTCAAAGAAACATTAAGAGAGCGGATAAAAGTATCCCTGCAATCGGGATAACCGCTGAAATCGGCTTCGGAAACTCCGGTCACTAAATGTTTGATACCCCGGTTATAGGCAATAACAGCAGCAAAAGAAAGAAATATCATATTACGGCCCGGGACAAACGTATTCGGAAAACTATTCGCAGGCTTGTCCTCATCCATCTTTATCGCATCATCTGTTAAAGAGCAATGCGCCAGTTGACCCAACAAGGACATATCCAGGGCCTCCCATGGCACGCCGGCTTTACCGGCTATTGTACGGGCGACTTCTACCTCCCTGTTGTGTTTCTGTCCATAAAAAAAACTAACGGCCTGAACCGACTTGAATTTACTCAAGGCCCAGTACAGGCATGTTGTAGAGTCCTGACCGCCTGAAAAGCACACCAGGGCTGATTCTTCTCTCTCCATTTTCCGAATTATTTAAATTAATATACAGGGAGTATATTCCAGGGCCAGACAAACGTTTCTTGTTTTTTACGTGGTAGCAAGCACACGGAAAGATTTCCCTTTCTGGTTACAAAGATATATATTTCAAGAAAACTTCTTTGAAGAATAACATATAAAACAAACGATAGAACTTAATCAATGAACAAAATATAAAAATCCGCTATCAGGAAAAAAGCTCTTTCTTTCCTGATAGCGGAACTCGTGACGATTTTAATCATGTCCCTGGGTTTTCACTATTTTGTTATATACCCCCATAATTAAAAGCGGTGCAGCCCATTGTCCTACAAACAAGGCAGCATGCTTCTTTCCAAAACATTTCAACGTTAATGAAGCCAGCATCGAAGCCACTGCTACAGTCAAATATACACCGGAAGGAACTTTAGATGTTTGTTCCTCAATCACGACAGTTAGTTTTCCTTCTTTAAGATTATCTACAGCCATAATATATTATTTTAGATGAATAAAAACATTTTGCTTTTCATCATTAAAACATTCAGTCTGTACTTATGTCCTGTGATTTATATATTTTCCATAATACTCAAGAATCATCTACATTACTTTATTTATATATTTACACTTCTGATAAAAATATTAAAGGGATGTTCTTTTCCGGAACATCCCTTTAATACAAAAGTTATGACTGTAAACTTATATTGAGTTTATTTTACACGTTCAACATACGAACCGTCACGGGTGTCGATCTTTACTTTATCACCCGTTTCAATAAATAAAGGAACACGAACCTCCGCACCGGTTTCTACGGTGGCAGGTTTCAATGTATTGGTAGCCGTATCCCCTTTCATACCCGGTTCGGTATAAGTAACCTCGAGAACAACGTTCACAGGCATTTCACAAGTAAGAATAGTTTCGGTAGCAGCATGTACCTGCGCTTCACATATATCGCCTTCTTTCAAGAATTGAACGCCCTCGATACTTTCACCCGGAATAGATATCTGATCATAAGTCTCGGTATTCATAAAATTATAGCCCATATCGTCTTTATATAAATACTGGTAAGGACGACGTTCTATACGTACTTCTTCCACCTTAACACCGGAATTCCATGTCTTATCGAGAATTCGTCCCGTTACGACATTTTTCAGTTTCGTACGTACGAAAGCCGGACCTTTCCCTGGTTTTACATGAAGAAATTCTACAATAAAATAGTAGGTACCGTCAATATCAAGACACATACCATTTTTGAAATCTGCAGTAGTTGCCATAAAATATTTTTTATTATTTGATTATTATTTAAATGCAAATGTTTGAATCCCACCAAAATGAGATGTTTATATTCTTAACAATAAGGCTCGGCAAAGGTAATAAAAAATGACATAGTTTAAAAACCGGAAAAACAAAAATAACGGCAAAAACGAATATTATTACAAAAGTTCTGTTTCCGCAGATTCTTTTACCATAAACTTTTATCTTTTCTTATAGGTCCTACTGTAAAAAGTTTCACCGAAAAATCGGGCAACTCTTTGTTTATTAAAAAAAAGTCTCTATTTTTGCAGTCCGAAAAATGAATAATAACGATAAAATATACGGCAATGAAAAGAACATTTCAACCCTCAAACAAGAAAAGAATTAACAAACACGGTTTTCGTTTAAGAATGTCTACAGCTAACGGTCGCCGGGTACTGGCAAGCCGTCGTGCAAAAGGCAGGGCAAAATTAAGCGTATCTGACGAAGTTCACGCATAAGATATTTATTATTAAATATACTTAAAAGCGAAGGGCCGGAAATTCCGGCCCTTCGCTTTTACAAAAAATCACTGCCTGGCCAGGCTCAACCGGTTTTTAAATTCCGACGGAGCTATTCCTTCTTTCAAACGGAAAAAAGCAGAAAAACGGCTTACACTGTCAAATCCCAGTTCATAAGCGACCTCACTCACCGAAAGAGAAGTAGTGACCAGTAATTCCTTAGCCCGTATAAGTTTCAACTGCATCTGGTACTGGGCAGGAGATATTCCTACATATTCTTTAAACATACGTCTGAACCAAGTATATCCCATTCCCAAACGAGAAGCAATATCCTCGGCCGTTAAAGGCTGACCTACATTCTCCCTCATAAGAATACGTGCTTCATTGATTTTATCCACGACCGGATTCCCGGCATACTGATTATTGATATTTTTATAATACACAAGTCCCAGAATATGAAGGGCGATACCGGACACCAACTGCTGATAACCGCTCTTTTCCTCCTCGGTATAACGTATTATTTCCTTATACGCGTTCACTACCGATTCGCTTATACCTATTTTAAATAACGGAGATTCGGGAGTAAAAAAACCGGCGGCAACCCTCTTATCAATATTTACACCCCTGAATCCTACCCAATATTCTTTCCATCCCGTTTCCTTATGCGGATGATAGCTATGCCATTCGCCCGGAAATAACATGATCATGGTCCCCGGCTGAATATCCGTTTTACGGCAAGACTCCGAGATAAACTCCCCGCTTCCATCTACAATATACACCAACTGGTACTCCTGCAAAATACGACCCATATTTTCAGAAAAAAGATAAGTAGAAGGGTGATGCAATACCGGATAAGCGCTACCCGGAACTACACTCTGGCATCCGACCGTGGTACAAGTTATCCCCCAGTTCTCGTCTGTCGTATTAACAGTTAAATATTTCAATAAATTTTCTTGAATATTTTTCATAGTGTCAATTCATATATATAAAATAATTAAGCAATAGCGAAGATAGAAATATATTTTATTGCACAATCCATTATTTACCTGAAAAATAAGATAAAATATATCAAATTCATTTCATACGTCATATATTATTATATTCAATCATATATAGTGTCATTTTTCATAACACAAATGTCATTTATAGAAAGTATTTCTATTGGGCATGCCATATATTTGTACCATCAAAGAAATTCATCATTCATTATACTACACCTTAAAAGACATGAAAGAGACAAATATTCTGGCGATAGACCTCGGTGCGACAAGCGGAAGAGCCATATTAGCCCGGCTTTCGGGAAACGATCTGCATATGCAGGAAATTTCGCGTTTCCCAAATAAAATCCTCGAAATATCAGGACGATTTTATTGGAACATATATTCATTATATGAAGAGATAATAAAAGCCATCCGGGAAACCGGGAAAAAGTGCAAGCACATCGATTCTATAGGAATAGACACATGGGGGGTCGATTTCGTATATGTAGCCGAAGACGGTACTTTACTGGGACTACCCCGCTCCTACAGAGACCCTTATACTTCCGATATACAAAATAAATACTTCTCGCATATCCCTAAAGAAACCGTCTATAACAAAACCGGGATACAATTCCTCAACTTCAATTCGCTTTTTCAAATATTCGCCGCATCCCAGGAAAACAACAGTGCCTTGAAAGAAGCACGGAGCATTCTGTTTATTCCTGACGCCTTATCATATTTGCTCACAGGAAACAAAGTATGTGAATATACGATACTGTCTACATCGCAATTTCTCAATGCCAAAGACAAAAGCATAGATAATGAATTACTCAAACCTTGCGGAATAGACTCCTCTCTCTTTCCGAAGATAGTCATGCCTGGAACCGTGATAGGAACTCTATCTGAAAATATATTGCAGGAAACGGGCATAAATTATTCCATTCCTGTAATCGCAGTAGCAGGACATGACACCGGATCGGCAGTGGCAGCCGTACCCGCCCCGGACGAAAATTTCGCCTATCTCAGTTCGGGAACATGGTCTCTCATGGGTATTGAGACTCGGCAACCCATCATCAGCCTGGAATCGTTCAAACTGAACTTCACCAATGAAGGAGGAATAGACGGCACGACACGCTTCCTTAAAAATATTACCGGAATGTGGATACTGGAACAATGCCGGAAAGAATGGAAAAAAGAAGGACATACGTACGATTTCGACCAAATATCCCAAATGGCCGATTCCGCCGTACCTTTCTTGTCTCTCATAGACCCCGATGCTCCGGATTTCGCCAATCCGCACTCTATGGCTAAAGCTATTACTGATTATTGCGACCGGACCGACCAACCTATACCGCAAACACATGCACAGCTTGTCCGCTGCATACTAGATAGCCTTGCATTAAAATACCGCATGGTCATAGAACAGCTAAAATCAGTCGCCCCGTTCCCTATCGACCGGTTACATATTATCGGAGGAGGTGCACAAAACAAATTACTGAATCAGTTCACTGCCAATGCTACAGGTTTGCCTGTTATCGCAGGACCGGCCGAAGCCACCGCTATAGGAAACATCATGGTACAAGCAAAAGCCGTCGGACTGGTCAATTCATTACTCGAAATGAGAGAGCTTATCTCCCGGTCTGTTGATACCCATTCTTACGAACCGCAAGATTCGCAAATGTGGGAACAAGCATACGAAAAATTTAAAACAATTATCTGTCATTAACCTCAAAAACGAAACACAATGAACAAAGAATCTTTAGTAGAAAAAGCGTATCAAATCGCTATCGAAAGATATGCTGCAGTAGGAGTAGACGTTGAAAAAGCATTACAGGCGTTACAAAAAATTTCCTTGTCTTTACATTGCTGGCAAACCGACGATGTCACAGGATTTGAGGATCCCAATGCACAATTATCAGGAGGAATACAAACTACCGGAAATTACCCTGGCAAAGCCAGAAATATAGACGAAGTAAGAGCCGACCTGATCGAAGCCGCTTCGTTCATTCCCGGTAATCACCGTATCAACCTGCATGCTTCATACGGAGATTTCGGTAACAAAAAAGTCGATCGTAATGAAGTAGAACCGGCACATTTCGAAAGCTGGATGCAATGGGCTGCTGAAAACGGTTTTAAACTGGATTTCAACTCGACCTCTTTCTCTCACCCGAAAAGCGGCAGCCTTACTTTAGCCAACCCCGATAAAGATATACGCGGATTCTGGATCGAACACACCATTCGTTGCCGGGCTATCGCCGAAGAAATGGGCAAACGCCAGGGCTCACCTTGTATTATGAATTTATGGGTACATGACGGAAGTAAAGACATTACCGTAAACCGCCTCTATTATCGTCAGTTACTTAAAGAATCGCTCGACACGATTTTTGCCACCGAATATAAGAACATGAAAGATTGTATCGAAGCTAAACTGTTCGGCATCGGTGCCGAAAGCTATACCGTAGGTTCATACGACTTTTATTTGGGATACGGTGCAAAGAATAACAAGATAGTGACTCTGGATACCGGACATTTCCATCTGACAGAAAGCATTGCCGACAAAATATCGGCAGTCCTGTTATTCACTCCGGAAATCATGCTGCACGTAAGCCGTCCTATACGCTGGGATTCCGACCACGTCACCATCATGAATGACGATACCCTGGATCTGGCAAAAGAAATTATCCGTTGTGATGCACTCGACAGAGTAAATATCGGACTGGACTATTTCGACGCATCGATAAATCGGATCGGCGCATATGTCATAGGTTCAAGAGCCACACAAAAATGTTTTTTACAAGCACTTCTCGAACCCCTTTCTGCCTTACGCGAATATGAGAAAAACGGGCAATTCTTCGAAAGGCTCGCATTGCTCGAAGAGAGCAAAGGTCTTCCTTGGAATGCCGTATGGGATTATTTCTGCCTGAAAAACAATGTACCTGTAGGAGAAGAGTTTATTACAGAGATACAGAAATACGAAAAAGAAGTCACTTCAAAACGTTAAAAGAAAAATGTTATGAATACGTTCATAGGCTTACTCATTATAGCCATAGGCAGCTTCGGACAATCCAGTTCTTATGTTCCTATTAAACGGATAAAGGATTGGAGCTGGGAAAGCTTCTGGCTTGTACAAGGAATTTTCGCATGGTTAGTGTTCCCATTTCTGGGAGCACTACTTGCTATTCCTGACGACAGAGGATTATTAGAATTGTGGAGTTCGGGGGGTGCGCTGCCATCCGTCATTTACGGTGTTTTATGGGGTGTCGGCGGACTGACTTTCGGATTAAGCATGCGCTTTTTAGGCGTGGCTTTAGGACAGAGCATCGCTCTGGGAACCTGTGCCGCCTTCGGTACTCTCTTTCCGGCGATATTCGGAGGTACGGATTTATTCCACGGAACAGGACTTACCCTCTTGATAGGCGTATGCATCACTTTGGCCGGTATAGCAACTATAGGATATGCAGGAAGCCTGCGTTCTAAAAACATGACCGAAGAAGAGAAAAAAGCAGCCGTAAAAGACTTCGCTCTGACAAAAGGACTGCTAGTCGCACTTCTGGCCGGTGTTATGAGTGCCTGTTTCGCTTTAGGGCTGAATGCCGGAAGTCCTATAAAAGAAGCTGCTATCTCGGCGGGAGTCGAAAGTCTTTATGCCGGACTACCGGTTATTTTCCTGGTCACTTTAGGGGGATTCCTGACAAATGCAGTGTATTGCATCCAACAAAATATAAAGAACAAATCGGGACACGAATATTTTTCGGTCAGCGGTAGCAAATTAATAAACAACCTTTTATTTTGTGCATTAGCCGGAGTTCTCTGGTATTCTCAGTTCTTCGGACTGGAAATGGGAAAAAGTTTTCTCACCGACAGCCCCGTTTTGCTGGCATTCTCCTGGAGCATACTCATGTCCCTGAACGTAACGTTCTCGAACGTATGGGGAATTATCCTCAAAGAATGGAAAGGTGTGAATAACCGTACGATTCTGGTACTTGTACTCGGATTAATAGTACTCGTTTCATCTATCATCGTGGTAGCGACGGCACAAGCTTAACGGACAATTTATATAGAAACATGAATCAAATGAAATCAATATTGGAAAACAGACCGGCTCTGGCGAAGCAAGTAGACGAAATAGCCGAAGTTGCCGGATATCTGTGGCAAAAAGGCTGGGCAGAACGCAACGGAGGAAATATTACGGTGAACATCACCGGAATGATAGATGATGAAATAAGACAAATGCCTGCTATCAGCAAAAAAACGCCTATAGGAAAAACTTTACCAAATCTGAAAGGATGCTATTTTTACTGTAAAGGAACAAACAAACGTATGCGGGACTTGGCAAGACGGCCTATGGAAAACGGTTCCGTAATCCGCATTTGCGACGATTGCGCAAGTTATGAAATAATTGCAGATCAGGCTGTCAAGCCCACATCAGAATTACCTGCACATTTATCCATGCACGATTATCTCATAAGTAACGGTTCAGGTTATAAGGCAGCCATTCATACACATCCGATAGATTTGGTAGCCATGACCCATAATCCGGCCTTTCTGAAAAAAGACGTACTCTCACATTTACTCTGGAGCATGATACCCGAAACAAAGGCATTCTGTCCCAAAGGATTGGGAATTGTCCCGTATAAGTTACCCAGCTCTATCGAATTGGCAGATGCTACTTTGGAGCAGCTTAAAGAATATGACGTAGTCATGTGGGAAAAACATGGCGTATGTTCGGTAAGCGAAAATGTTATGGAAGCTTTCGATATGATAGATACTTTATCCAAATCGGCACAGATATACCTTACGGCCAAGTCCATGGGATTTGAACCCGACGGCATGACCGACGAACAAATGAAAGAGATGACCGTTGCTTTCAACTTACCGAAATGATTTTAACACCGCAATAAAACCGTAACTATATGAACAGAATTATTTTAAACGAAACATCTTATTTCGGAGCCGGAAGCCGGAGTGTTATTGCTCTCGAAGCTTGCCGCCGGGGATTTAAGAAAGCTTTTTTCGTGACAGATAAAGACCTCATAAAATTTGGTGTTGCTGATGAAATCACCAAAGTATTCAATGAGAACAATATATCGTACGAACTATATAACGATATCAAAGCGAACCCGACTATCACAAATGTACAAAATGGCGTAAAGGCTTTCAAAGCTTCCGGAGCAGACTTTATTGTCGCTCTCGGAGGAGGCTCTTCCATCGACACGGCAAAAGCGATAGGAATCATTGCTAATAACCCCGAATTCTCCGATGTAAAATCTTTGGAAGGAACTGCCGATACAAAACATAAAGCAGTACCGACATTCGCATTACCGACCACTGCCGGCACAGCCGCCGAAGTCACGATAAACTACGTGATTATAGATGAGGATGCCCGTAAAAAAATGGTATGTGTAGATCCCAACGATATACCTGCGGTAGCCATTGTCGATCCCGAATTAATGTATTCCATGCCCAAAGGACTTACCGCGGCGACAGGTATGGATGCTCTTACACATGCCATAGAAGGATATATAACGCCGGGAGCCTGGGCCATGAGCGACATGTTCGAATTGAAAGCCATAGAAATGATTGCACAAAATCTGAAAGCAGCCGTAGATAACGGAAAAGATAAGACAGCCCGCGAAGCTATGTCGCAAGCTCAATATATCGCAGGTATGGGATTCTCGAACGTAGGTTTGGGTATCGTACACTCCATGGCTCATCCCCTGGGGGCATTTTACGACACCCCGCACGGAGTGGCAAACGCTCTTCTGCTACCCTATGTAATGGAATACAACGCTGATTCTCCGGCCGCCTCAAAATACATCAACATCGCTAAAGCAATGGGTGTTAATACAGAAGGAATGACGGAAGCGGAAGGAGTAAAAGCCGCTGTAAATGCAGTGAAAAAACTTTCCTTAAGCATACATATCCCGCAAAAACTATCAGAAATAGGAGTGAAAGAAGAAGATATTCCGTCACTTGCGGTAGCCGCATTCAACGATGTGTGTACCGGAGGGAATCCTCGTCCCACATCGGTAGCCGACATAGAAACACTTTATCATAAAGCATTTTAAATACAGATATACCGAATCATGCGAAAAGGCTGAAATTGAAGAATTCTTCAATTCAGCCTTTTTATTATCTATAATATATTATCAGAACAAAATACTAGCCGATGCCCCGAGAGTGAATACATGATAATTTCTGTCCGAAACAAAGGTCACCGCAGCATCCGGCAATGCATTTTCTTTAAAATCGTACCGCATACGCGTCATATCGTAATCGCAGAAAATACGGGCGCCGAAATTCCGCTTAGCCACATATGTCACCGATAAGCCCGTAGCCAGACCTGCACTACCCCGGTGTCCCATAGTTATTTGAGTCCCCAATAAACGACGATGGGGGAAGAGGTTGTATCCACCCAAAAGCTTCGTTCCTACCAGCCATCTTGTCGTCGCCGGTACGGACAAATATATCCCCGGATAGAAAGAAAAAACATCCACAGGCTCCATATATGTATCTTCAAAACCAACTAAAGCAACCGGCATACTGGATACGGTTAAACGACTGCCTACTCCCAGATACGGATTCAAGAACCAGGCTCCCTCCGCTCCCACACGACTACCCGTTTTTACAGATAGTACATATTCATCCGATAACCTCGTATTGACCTGCTGCAAGCAAAATCCCATATAAATTCCCAGAAACGAGGGATTACGCCACGCCAGGCTGGGATCATAGTATTTATCCTGACGTTCAAGCCCTTTATCCTTAAAAATCAAATCGGCCAGATAATACCCCAGTTCTGTAGAAAGTATTCCTATACCTGCACCTACCAGCACATCCGATAACCAATGCTTATTATTCAATTGCCGGGATACTCCGGTAAGCGTTGCTACCGAATAAGCGCCTATACTATACCAGGGACTTAATCCTCCATACTCTTTATGCAACATAGTTGCCGTCATAAAGGCTGTAGCGGTATGTCCCGACGGGAACGAATGTCGGTTAGAACCGTCCGGGCGCTCCACCTTCATCGTATATTTCAAGGAATTTACAGCAAGAGCCATAATAGCCGTAGAGAATGCATCGGACGTAAGCATGCGCCCCCATGAACTGCGGCTGGGGACGCCGGCAGCTTTTAGACCCACCATAACCACAGCCGGAGCATATTGCGTATAATCGTCATAATGGTAACGGAATTTAGGAATATATTCATTCCGCAGATTTCTAAAATGTTCGCCCTCTCCCTTTAAGGCGAATCCCGCAGCAATGAGCGGAACCGGAATATAACACATCTGATACCACCGGTTTTCCGTTACCTTATCCCAAAATACTTTCCGAGGCGTTGTCAGTGAACGGCGTCCGAGACTGTCCCGTTCGATACTCAGAAATCTTTTGGCTTGTGCTTTGTCTCCTTGTATAACGACATTCAAACTGTCGATTCCGTCACGAACCGGGAAATAAACTGTATCTGCAGATTCTTTACCATAAGCCCCGCAATAACATATCAAAAAAAACAAACATAGCCAAATACATTTGACTTTTCCCTTTTTCATAAGCAAAAGCATTAATTGAATTCTATCTATGCCGGATATGCTCCGGTAACAAAATGATTCTATCTAATAAAAAACGAATGCATTACATAAATAGTACATGCAAACATATTATTAACGGACCTGAAAGCACAGGAAATATTCAAAAGCCGAAATCATCGATCTCCACATTCTGACCTTCTGTTTCTTTGAAAGGTTCCGCCTTCTTCTGAATTTCATTTCCTTCCACATGAATAGCCCTGAAAGGACGCACCGGACACACATATTCACAACCACCGCAACCTACACATATATCAGGATTTACAGACGGAATGGTAAGGCCATCTTTATAAGGAATCATAGAAACTGCCTGAGTGGGACAATGTTCCGAACAGGCTCCGCAACTCGTCGCATTGGTATATACGATACAATTATCTTTTATAAATACGACACGTCCTACTTGCGTTTCGTGTTTTTCTTCAATGGTAAGAGGCTTTATTGCACCGTTAGGACACACATCGGAACACACTGTACAATCGAAATTGCAAAATCCTTTTTCAAAACTCATCAAAGGTTGCATCATTCCGCCTAACCCGTATTCCAGAAATGCCGGTTTCAACACATGCGAAGGACAACGGGTTACACATAACTGGCAACCTGTACAATGTCGGGATAAATGTTGTATGCTCTTCGCGCCCGGAGGAGCTATAGGATACTTCAGCGTATAAGGCTTATTCTTGTTAACCTCAGCTTCGGCTTTCTCCGTAATCGACAAAGGGGTTGCCATCACAGCAACCGCAGTCGTTGCCAAAAAACGACGTTTCGACTTATCAACCGGCTCCGTCCCTTTTTTTATATTCATCCCTTTCTTAGCCTTTCCGGCAAATCGGATAGCATGCTGACTGCAATTCTCTATACAGTCAAAACACATCACACAACGGCTGTGATCTATAACATGATTTTTCGTATCGATACAGGAGGCCTTACAGTTACGTCCGCATTTTCCACACCCGTTACAGGCCGGCTTGTTTATATCTATCTTAAACAAAGAATACCGGGATATAAAACCGAGTACCGTTCCTACCGGGCATACAGTATTACACCAGATACGACCATATTTCCAGCCTAAAAAACCGATGAGAAGGAACGTGAATATTCCTATCAGCAAAGCAGCCAGAGTACGGACGACCATATCGACGTAATAAAAATTATAATTGTCAAAATGCATACATATCCATGCCAGCATATTATTTCCAGCCATATATACAGGCTTGAAAACTTGTACGGCTACACGGCCGTATGCACTATAAGGATCCAGTAAAGTCAATAACAGGGGGAAACCCAGCAAAGCGGCTGCCAATACGGCGGCAAGGACTGACCATCTCAACAGAGTCTTAGCCGGGTGATATGTATATTTCTTCTTTTTCCCTATGCGGCTCATAATATCCTGAAATACTCCCATAGGACATATTGAAGAACAATATACACGTCCCAAAACGAAGGTAAGAAGAAATAAAAAGACCAATATTCCAATTTGCAATGATAACAAAGCAGGAACGAACTGCATATGAGCCAACACATGCATACCATCAGGCAGCAAGCCTGCAAAATCTATAAAATAGAAAGTTATCAGAACAAAAAACAAAAGCGATATCCCTATGCGGATTTTCCTCAGCATAATTAATTCTATTTTTATCGTTGAGACATTTATATTTTTATCCTTTTAATACGTATGCTATCCAAATCCATCGTCCCTATTTTCAACTCCTGTGCATTCTTCAGATGTGAAACAGATTCGAGCGGCATCGTTCGTATCTGATTGAAAAATTTAGCAGCTGCTGTATCTACCGCAACAATATCCGGCGAAATGAACAGCCCTTTGGGCATCACTACATCGGCGGCGGATTTTCCCCGGGGGCCATTCGTCTTCATTACCCGGTACGCATCCACGACATTCAGTACAGCCTTTTTTCTTAATGTACATATATCAGCTATACACTGTTGCAGGTCGTTTTTATGAAAAACACCCCTGTCCCAAACGATACCCATATGGTTTTTCATTGACATCGTAAGATTGGCTCCTCCGTGGTTTTTCAATATCGGAACATTGATCCACGCATCACAATCCAATATGGCCTTATGAACTTTAGCCGTTTTTAATTTTTTCCCGCGAGGCAACGCAACTTCTTTATAATAAGACTCTTCATGAGCAGGCATTACCTTAGCACCGGCAGCTTTCGCTGCCGATTCAATACCGCTGTTCTCATAACATTTGCGCCAATCGTCACACGTGTGGTCAAAAACGACGACTTCTTTAGCTCCAGCCTCAAAACATTGTTTAATAATTTCCTGTACAAGTTTAGGATTGGTATTACCGGCCAGCTCAGGTGTTTTATCCCAGCCGATATTCGGTTTGACCACTACTTTATACCCCGGTCTGATAAATCTCTTCATTCCGCCCAACTCTGTAATAGCCCGGCGAAACATAATTTCCGGTTCTCCACCCATTACTGCGACCAGATCACAGGCACTTCCGGACTTAGCCGTACTCTGTGCCATTACATCCATGCCGTCATGAAGTCTCAATGTAAGCGCCGCCCCTGTTATGGCGGCGGCTTTCAAAAAATCCCGTCTATCCATTATCCTTTGTTTATATATAAAAACGGCCGAAAATAAATTTTAACCGGCCAAACAAGTTCAAACCTTAATCAATTCATATCTCATAGTTCCCAGCCCTATACGTTCGGCATGTTCCAGCCCGGCTTTCCAATTCGTATCGGGATGAATAAGATGGAATTTATCCTCTCCTTCCAAATGTTCATGAGGACGCATTTCCGATAACTTATTTACACCTGTTACCGGAGCCTGCATAACCAGATCGGCACATGCCTGATCCAACGCCACCGGGTCAAAAGAAGCCAGAATTCCAAGATCAGGAATAATGGCGGCATCATTATGATTCCAGCAATCACACTCCGGAGAAACATTCATAATGAAACTGATATGGAAATTAGGCTTGTCTTTCAACACTGCCTGGGTATACTCGGCAATTTTATAATTAAGACGCTCCGAAGTATCGGAATCTCCCATAACTGCCGCGTCATACTGACATAAAGCCACGCACTGGCCGCAACCTACACATTTCTCATAGTCAATCGTAGCGATACGGTTTTCGTTTAAATGTATGGCGTCATGGGCACAATGTTTCACACAGACGTTGCATCCTTTACAATGAGTATCTATCACCTGAGGTTGTGAAGCGCAATGCAATTCCAGTTTTCCTCCGACACTGGCCGATCCCATCCCGAGATTTTTGAGAGCTCCGCCGAAACCGGCCTGTTCATGCCCCTTAAAATGATTCATGGAGATTACGATATCGGCATCGGCAATCGCAGAACCTATTTTCGGCGCTTTACAATATTCTCCGTTTATTTCTACCTCCCTGTACTCCGTCCCTTTCAGGCCATCGGCTATAATCACCTGACATTGAGCAGATATAGGATTATAACCATTTTCCATAGCACTTTGCAAATGATCGACCGCATTCGCCCTGCGTCCCGAATATAGTGTATTAGAATCTGTCAGAAAAGGTTTTGCCCCCAGAGAACGCAACAAGCCCGCCAGACGGGCTGCATAATTAGGACGAAGATACGCCAGATTCCCCGGTTCTCCGAAATGAATCTTAATAGCCACAAATTGCTGCTTAAAATCGATCGATTCTATTCCGGCCTTTTTAACCAGTCTTTCCATTTTATCCAGCAAATTACTCGAAGGAGTAGTACGAAGATTCGTAAAATATACTTTTGATCTTTCCATAATGAGTACTCTTAATTCTACGGTGTAAAAATAAGTATTTCTGTATTATTTTTCAATGACATTTTCTTTTTTTTCTTTTATAAATAGCTTGATTTTTAAAATTATAACCCGTACTACACTCTATTTTATTTCTCGTTAAACGACTCTTTTTATATTTGCTACTCTCACTTCTACACTATATCTTTGTAACAGATAATACCAATACTCCATATATGAAAATACAAAAAGTCTATACCATCTCTTACTCACCCACACGTACCTCTTTTAAAATAGCGACTGCCGTAGCAGAAGGAATAGGAACAGAGATCATCCCTCTGGATATTACTCACAAGATACCCGGGAATATTTCCTTTGAAGATAATTCCATTGCAATAATCGCAGCGCCCGTATATGGAGGTAAAATAGCACCTGTTGCAGCAGAAAGATTAAAGCAGATACAGGTTAACGGTATACCGGCAGTCCTCATTGCCACTTACGGAAACAGAGATTACGAAAGAGCGGTTCTCCAACTTGACGAGCTGGCTGTATCTCAAGGATTTAAAACGATAGCAGCCGCGGCTTTCATCGGAGAACATTCGTACAGCAGTGAAAAGAATCCTATAGCGATGGGAAGACCCGATAAAGAAGATTTACAAACAGCACATGAATTCGGTCGGAAAATATGCCGGAAACTGGAAGCAGCAAAGGCCCCGGAAGAATTAAGAATAGATGTCAGCCATATGAAAAAAGCAAAAAGTCCGTTGCTTTCCAAGCTACAGTTTATCTTCTTCGTACTAAAACTGCGTCATTCCAAAATACCCGTTCCTAAAGCTCCGGACACCGATATTACTTTGTGTAAACATTGCGGAGCTTGCACGAAAGCGTGCCCTGTCAATGCTATTCCTGCAGGAAATGAAACATGGACCGACGCACGACTCTGTACACGCTGCTGCGCCTGCGTGAAAGTATGCACATATAAAGCACGCCGGTACGAAACACCCTTTGCTCCGGCACTCTCTACTTATTTCCGGGAAAGAAAAGAACCGTCCCTGTTATTATAATTAATAAAATCATGGCAAAAGAAAGAGAGTCCGGCATAGAATTATTACGTATCGTATCGATGCTCTTCGTACTTATCCTGCATTTTATCGGAAGCATAGGACTTCCCACCCGTCTGGAAACAGAACGTTTACCCATCGACTCGCTCAAGGTTATACTGGAATGTGCCGCACTGATAGGGGTTAACTGCTTTGTCCTGATATCCGGTTATTTCGGCATACGGCCGCGCATACACAGTTTCGTATCTCTTTTCCTTCAATGTGTTTTTTACTCGTTAGGCATCTACATCATTCTGGGATGGCTGGGATATCTCCCGTTCAACAGTCAGGAAACGACATCGGCCCTGCTCGTATTCTCCCAGGACAGATGGTGGTTCGTATCGGTATATGTAGTATTGTACATGATAAGTCCCATGCTGAACAAATTTGCCGAACACGCTTCCCGGAAAGAATTTGTCAATGCTTTGTTTCTGCTTGCCGTTGTCGATATATTCTGGGGATTTTTCCTGCAATCTCCCTATAACCCCGAAGGCTATACCTTATATCATTTCATTTTTATTTATATGGCAGGCCGGTATCTGAAATTCTGGTATCAACCGGGTAAAAATAAAAACAGATACCTTGCTGTCTTCATATTCTGTATTTTATTAAACGCCGGTATCTATTTCGGCAAACTAAGTTTCATACCTTACTCTGTCGGAAAATATTTCGGTACGTTACATTATCACAATCCGCTCACTATCATAGCAGCCATAGCATTTTTTATGTATTTCCGGAACTTGCACATAAAAAGCAAGGCTATCAACTGGATAAGCACTTCCGCTTTTGCGATTTACCTTATCCACCTGCATCCGCAGGTATACTGGCCTCACCTGCGTCCCTTTATTCAAAAAATTGCCTGTAATGCGGATAATTACTTTACAGGAATTCTTCTTTTAACCCTGCTTTTAATAACAATATTTATCGGCTGTATTCTCATCGATAAAATACGTATGGCCATAACAGAACCTGTCGCGAGAGTTATCAGTAAAACAGGGGAAAAACTTATCACCCGTTACCGGGATAAAAAAGGTATCTGATTTCATCCGTTTAATATAGAAGCCATACAGTTCTGACTCTAAGGCCGGTTCTGTAGTTATTAAGCCACAAAACTTTTCAGGGAACCAGCTCTTTCCCGGCATATCCGGTTTTAAGAGCAGCAAGATTATGTATATCAATATACCCCGAATGCACACTTTTGTCTACCGGTATGATATGTCCTTTGGGGACTCCGTATGGACCAAACAGACTGAATAACTATCCTATCCGGCAGTCCCTGCACGACATTCATAAAAAGATCATAGACTCAACAGGGCGTTTCCTCTACACAGTGTAGATACCGGATAAAAATTTCCGGTCAAACAAAAGGAATCCCTTTAATCCTTAGTAAAGCCCAGTAAAATATATTTATTTACAATCCAGTCTTTTATTTTTTGGATTAATTTTTTATATTTACAGTGGTACGACAAATAGTGTATATGAATAACAAAAAAGATATTCGGGAAAATATACATTACATAAAAAAATAAATTTAATATTATTACGATGGCAATAAAATCAATATTTAAAAGAGTAAGCGAAATTATAATTGCTTCAATATTTACAGCCTGCAGTGGAACAAGCATCGAGGGATCGTGGGTAGAACCTGTACCGGATATGGACCACATGTTTCAAGGCATTAAAATAGAAGCTGGCGGGAAAGCTTCTTCTATCAACATGACGACACTCCAATATGAAACATGGGAAAAGAAAGGGGACAAATTAATTCTGACAGGAAAGAGTATAGGAAATCATCAAACTTTGTCTTTTTCCGATACATTAACAATAGAGAAACTGACACAGGATTGTTTGATTCTTAACAACGGATATAACCTCTTGAAATATTCCAAAGCGGGCAAAGAAGAAGCAAGGGACATCATACCCGCTTCGGCAACACCATTCTACGTAAACGGAGAATTAATTATCGGACATGAGGTACGTTCTTTTATGCAAAAGGGAGATTCGATCGATTATTGGATTGTTGATGAAACGGGGGAACTCACACAGAAGTACGATGAAGTAACAAAAGGCACGAAAAACGGAACTCCGGTATATGCAGAATTGAAAGTTATCAATATGGGCAAATCAAATGATGGATTTGCTGCCGAATATGCTGGGGTATATAAAGTGGTTACAGTGTTAAACGTTGAAAACAATGATCCAAAAGCAAAAAAAAGAGACAATAATATAGTTAATCATTCCATTACAGAAGACAACCTAAAAACAAAGCTAAAGATAGCATCTGGCTTGGGAGATTTGACAGCACGCTATTTTGAGGGAACGATTACCGATAATTCGTATTGCAGCCTTATTATATACAACTATAAACACAGCGGCGACGGTATATTTTCAATCAGTATTATCAATGCAAACAAGGAGTTGTTTACAACAAACGGAACAGTATATACCTTAAAAGGAGAAAACGAAACGACACAATGGAAGTGTATTTCCAATGATGGTAAAGAGACTTTTTATTTCTTACTGGATTTAAACAACAACCAAATTTTTTGGGAGCCAAACGACATAAGCTATGGAAAACACCATCAACTGAATTTGACTTTAACAGAAATAATTAAATAATTCAAGAAACCTTTCCATCCTATTTTGTCGTTAGTCCCTTCAAAATATAAAAAGGAATAGCCTAATAATTTAATTATGTTATTCCTTTTTCAATTAGATTTAAATAATTAATACTTACAAAGCCCAACTAAGCCATTAAACAAGCCTACAACGGTGTTTTCACCAGAAATTTTCTGCATTTGCATGTATATGACCCGGAACCTGCTTCACCGGAACTTTCACGACAATATTAATCCGGAATTCCGGAATATAAGTTTATTCCGGAATCTTCTCAAAGTTCCAATTTAAATCTTTGTACTATTCGGCAAATTATTCCTTTCCCCAATATTCAGGACGGTTAAGGACATCGGAACATCGTATTTGCCCCCGGCCGATATCAAATCCTTTTTCACTAACAGGCCGAACCATCCAAAAATCTGCATATTGATCCGAAATAGGATAAGGTGCGGGATAACCCAAACATGCTGCCCGAGGTAAAAACCCGTATCTGGGATAATACTCTTTATGCCCCAGAACGAAAACGAGATTGGAACCCATCTCCTGTAATAACCTGATTCCTGTTCTTATCAGCATTCCACCGAGACCTTGCCTCTGGTATTCAGGTTTCACCGCCACAGGAGCAAGAATATGCATCATAGGCTGCTCTTTCCCATCATTAAAATAAACCCGGGTAAAGAAAATATGTCCTATCGCCTGTCCCTTATGAAAAGCTAAAAGGGAGACTATAGGTTCCGCACTCTTATCAGCTAAAAGACGGGATACCAATGTTGCTTCATTTTCACTGCCGAACGCCTGCCTTTCAACATCCATGATATCGTCGAAATCTTCAGATGTAGTTTCTCTTATTTTTATATCATTTAAATTCATCTTAATCGTTTTGTTATTAATATTCATATAAAAGAATAATATCTTTATAAAAATTTAATGGTTTGTCAAAGAACTGCGTTAGTCGTTTTCTCGGCTTATTAATCACTTATTCTGTTCCCCCAGTTAAAAACTTTTGCGGATATTGTTTGATGTATGTACCTATCAATGTATAAAGCTGTTTTTCATTTTTCACCAAAGCATAATATTCACTATCGAAAGCATCAAAAGAAAATTTTTTATAACTGTCGCTGAAACCTTTTATTGTTCCGTCCCATACGGAACATAGTTCATCCCGACAATCCGTATAATACCCATCGGCTCGTTTCACTACATCCGCTATCCGGTTTGCGCCAAGTTCGGCAAACATATTTCCTGCTCGCTCGGCACGTTCGCCGCCGGAATTGTAATAATATTGATTGAAACCACCATTAAAAACTTCAGCATGCAGCTCTACTGCACACATTATGTCGTCGAATATCTCAATCTCCATGTTACTTGCCAACTCTCCGTCTATGAATTTCCGACACAGTTTAGCCGCTGGAAGCCGCTCTATAAGTTCCTTTGTTATTCGCTCTGGACGAGTCAAGCCCAACAACTTTTTAATCCATTGTATCATATTGCCGTCGTTGAATTGTTCATATGATAAAAAGTGAAACAAAAAATACTGCGGATAAGAAAAGGCCCGGAAAGGAACAAAAAGAATAATCTATGAAAAAACAGATTATTTACCCCACCAAAACCTTACTTAGACTTAGACTTAAACATAAAAATTTTATTTATTGCAAAGTAATAATAATTCCGAACATCTATTAGAATACCCGTCATATTTTCCTGCAAAAAACTTTTATTTAAATAAAACCTGTGGCTTTTCTAAATAAGAAAAAGCCACAGGTTCATATAAATATATTAAAAATGCTCTAAGATATAACTCCCAATTGTTTTCCTACGCAACTAAATGCATCGATACATGCATCCAGCTCTTCCCGGTTATGGGCTGCAGATAATTGTACTCGTATTCGGGCCTGTCCCTGAGGAACTACCGGATAATAAAATCCCGTTACATAGATACCTTCTTCCAGCATCCGGGCAGCAAATGTCTGAGATAGTTTCGCATCGTACAACATAACGGCGCATATAGCCGATTGGGTAGGCTTGATATCGAAACCGGCCTCCAGCATTCTACTTCTGAAATATTCCACATTTTCCATCAGACGTGTATGTAACTCATCACTCTCGTCCAGCATCTTAAAAACTTCTATACCGGCTCCTACCACGGCAGGAGGCAAAGAATTAGAAAACAAATAAGGACGGGAACGCTGACGCAACATATCAATAATCTCTTTCCGGCCCGTAGTAAAACCGCCGATAGCCCCTCCAAAAGCCTTGCCCAAAGTTCCCGTATATATATCGATACGGCCGTACAAATTATATAATTCACTCACACCATGTCCGGTTTTTCCGACCACACCGGCCGAATGACATTCATCTACCATAACCAACGCATCATACTTCTCTGCCAGATCGCATATTTTATCCATAGGAGCTACATTTCCGTCCATAGAGAAAACACCATCCGTAACAATAATCCGGAATCGTTGTGTCTGGGCCTCCCGAAGACATTTTTCAAGTTCGCCCATATCAGCATTGGCATACCTATATCTTTTCGCTTTACAAAGCCTGACGCCATCTATGATAGAAGCATGGTTCAGCGAATCGGAAATAATCGCATCTTCTTCGGAAAATAACGGTTCGAACACACCGCCGTTAGCATCGAAACAGGCTGCATATAAAATCGTATCTTCCGTTTTGAAATAACGAGCGATACTTTTTTCCAGTTCCCGGTGTATGTCCTGTGCCCCGCATATAAAACGAACCGAGGACATACCATATCCATGCGTATCCATTGCGTGCTTGGCTGCCTCTATGAGCCTGGGATTATTGGATAATCCCAAATAATTGTTTGCACAAAAATTCAATACCCGTCCATCCCGTTCCTTAACCTTGATAGACGCACTCTGAGGAGTCGTAATCGTACGCTCCTCCTTATATAATCCGTTATTACGAATAGTAGTCAGTTCCTCAGTAAGGAACTCTTTCATCTTGGAGAACATAGGCTTGTTATTTATGGAGTTTCTGTTTCAAATGCACAATCATATCGGTCGTCATGGACGACAAATCATACCGCGGTTTCCATCCCCATTCCTCACGCGCACAGGTATCGTCCAGGGAATCAGGCCATGAATCGGCAATCTTCTGTCTCAACTCATCGATACGATACTCCATTTCAAAATCAGGATAATGTTTCCGTATCTCAGCATATATCATTTCCGGATCGAAACTCATGGAAGCGATATTGAAAGAATTCCGGTGAATAAGTTTATCCGGATCGGCCTCCATCAGCATGACGATCGCATGCAAAGCATCCGGCATATACATCATATCCATATAAGTTCCGGCACTTACCGGTGTATAAAACTTCTCACCGGCTACAGCTGCATAATAAATTTCCACAGCATAATCGGTAGTACCCCCTCCCGGAGGAGTCACATACGAAATAAGTCCGGGGAAACGTACCGAACGGGTGTCAACCCCATATTTATAATAATAGTAATCGCTCAGCAGCTCGCAACTCACTTTACTGACGCCATAAATCGTCCGGGGACGCTGAATCGTATCTTGCGGCGTTTTTATTTTAGGAGAGGAATCTCCGAACGCTCCTATAGAACTGGGGGTAAACAAAGAACAACCTTTCTCACGACTAATTTCAAGAAGATTCAAAACCCCGTTAATCTGGATATTCCAGGCCAATAAAGGCTTTTTTTCGGCCTGAGCCGACAAAATAGCAGCAAGATTGAATATCGTATCGATATGATAACGGTCCACAATGCCAGCTATCTGTTGGGAATTGGTCACATCTGCTTCTTCCATCGGACCGGAATCACGTAAACAATCAGGGATTTGCACTCCGGCAATATATCCTCCCACTACATGTTCGGCCCCATATAAAGAACGTAAGCTCACCATCAGTTCCGAACCAATCTGTCCGGTAGCACCTATTACAAGTATATTTTTCATTCAAATAACACGATACTGTTTTTTCAGAAATGGCTTCTCCATTCCCTGTTCTTTTCGGGTGTGAAATTAGAAATAAATTCCTAATTAAAAGAGTCTTTTTTAGTATTTCTTTACAACACAAATACTGGTTATAATCGTCCGTAAAAAGTATCAGAGAACACAAATCCTCCTTTTTATTTCATTTTAAAACTTTCTATATCATATTAATTAAAAAAATAAAGTTTCCTCATTCGTTCAACTCAAATCCATTAACCCAAACAAAAAAAATATATTACACAATTTTCAATCCGGGAAAGAATTCTATAATCTTCATCTGCAGTTCGTAACAGAACGGCTCAGCCCAACTTATCATTATATAACACAGATAAATAATACTGTAATATATCCGCGAGAAGAATAAAAAACTACTCTAACGTTTTCCTTAATTTCCCCCGGATCGTATGAATCCTACTTCTTACCGTTCCGATAGAGATATTCAACGTCTCGGCTATTTCTTCATATTTATACCCCTGCAGGAACATTTCAAAAGTCAAATGTTCCTGTTTCGACAAATGCTTTATCAGTAATTCGATAAGGTTTATATCATATAATTCGTCCGATAACTCTTCTGAGAAAAGAACATCGGACTGATTTTCTAAGGGAGTCATATTCATCTTCATAAATCTCCGGTACTCATTGATGAACGTATTTCTCATTATAGTGAACAGCCAAGCCTTGAAATTTGTTTTCTTAATAAATTTATCCAGATTCTCAATGGCTTTTAAATAAGTTTCTTGGAGTAAATCTTTCGCTGATTCCTGATCTTTAGTCAGATAAATGGCATATAATTGCAAAGAAGGGGCTAATCGTTTAAACTCACTTTCAATTTCTATATTTTCCATCAAATATCATTAAAAAATAAAATAATAGAAAGAGCCCTTCCCCGGTATTGGCAATTTTTGGCAAATACGCAAGGCGTACCGCACTCAGGGAAGGGACCTCTTTCTTGTTCCTTCCTGTGCAATACGCCCGTTAAATTTTTACCAAAAAATTGCCACTTCAAATATATGATATTTATCACACACTCTATAATATTTATCTATATATTTTCATGATTAGACTCATCCCATTCGTTATTTTTTTCAAATTCACGAAATAATGTCAACAAAAATGGTCGCTTAATTTTATTCGAAACCAAGCGACCATTTAAGTGTAGAACTATGATACATTAATTGATTTTGATGGAACAATAAAAACGGGTTACGATAGCTTTTTCCACTCCGGTTCGAAGTCTTGATAAATCTGATAGAATTTCACACACAAGATATCAATACAATGGCTTCCTTCTGCCGAATGATGTCTCGGTTTGTTGATTTCTCTTTTTCTTGCAGTCAATGAGGAACGTTACACTTCACTTTAATTAAAGTTCGACATATAAACGGTCATAAGTGAGATGCTCACTTCCTCGTTTTTAACAAGTTATTTAAGAAGAACAGCTCGCTGAATCTTTTTCTCTCCCTACGGCTCAATTCTTAATGATACAAAGTCAGGAAACCACACCGGTAGCTCTGTTATGCAGAACAACATAGCACACGTAAATAATGAATTAGATACTATATAGCGAAACATCCAGGACTTTCTAAAACCGTTCCCTGAATAAACCGGATAAAGATTTATAGTTTGCTTTAATCCCACTATTCCGCTCATTCCTGAAATAAAAAATCCCTGAACTACTGTGAAGTTCAGGGATTTGCGTTGATTTTCGTTCTTTTGAAGTGGTGCCACCAGGAATCGAACCGGGGACACAAGGATTTTCAGTCCTTTGCTCTACCAACTGAGCTATGGCACCATCATTTTTGCGAGTGCAAATGTAAAACAGTTTTTTGAATTTGCCTAATTTTAAGTCTACTTTTTTCCAAAAAAATTAATACCAAACTATTTTACATGAAAAGTAACGTTTTTTTCTTCTTTCTTTTTTTGTTTTCCAAAGTTTATATATCTTTGTACCCGCAAAACGCAACCGGGGTGTAGCACAGTTGGCTAGCGCGCCACGTTCGGGACGTGGAGGTCGGATGTTCGAGTCATCTCACCCCGACAGAAAAACGGTAAATGAAGTTCATTTACCGTTTTTTCTTTTTATAAAAAGAAAAAAAACTTATACAACCCGAAAACATAAATCATAAATACTTTAACACCTGCCATAGAATATAGACATCCAAACGATACGATGAACCTGTATCCGCCCAAACTCAGAAACCTATAGTCAAAAAGCAGCATATTAAATATTCCCGAGAAAAAGCCTCAAAAGCTTGCATAAAAGAAAACAAAGACTTAATTTTGTGCGCTGATTCTGAATCGGGTAGTGTAAGAGGTACTGAAAGATGTCCCACCCGGCAGAGATAACCTGTAAAATAATAAAAACAGATGTACGTAATTGTAGAAATTTTAGGACAACAATTCAAAGCCGAAGCCGGTAAAAAATTGTTCGTTCACCACTTTGAAACAGAAGCTAACGCTACTGTTGAATTCGACAAAGTATTACTGGTAGACAAAGACGGTGCTATCACCGTAGGAGTACCTACCGTAGAAGGAGCCAAGGTTGTTTGCGAAGTTAAAAGCCCGCTCGTAAAAGGTGAAAGAATTATCGTTTTCAAGAAAAAAAGAAGAAAAGGTTACAGAAAACGTAATGGCCACCGCCAACAATTTACCGAAGTGTTAGTTAAAGAAGTTGTTGCTTAATCCCCAGTAAAATTCTAAGAAAATGGCACATAAGAAAGGTGTAGGTAGTTCGAAGAACGGCCGTGAATCGGAAAGTAAACGATTAGGAGTTAAGATTTTTGGCGGTCAGGTTGCTAAAGCAGGCAATATTCTGGTTCGTCAAAGAGGGACAGTTCACCATCCGGGTGAAAACGTAGGTATAGGCAAAGACCACACATTGTTTGCATTAGTAAACGGCACAGTGGTATTCCGTAAGAAAAAAGACAATCGTTCTTATGTTTCTGTGGAACCTATGAACTAATGTGAGTATACATTAATACAACGTTATAAACGGCGCGGATAACTAATATCTGCGCCGTTTCTTTTTATCATTGAATGACATCAAATCCAGAATCATGCAAATATGAAAAAAGCAGGAAAGCCGGGGAGTAAAATTACAATCGTAAATAGAAGTAACTCCGCCGATAGCCTGCTTAATTCACACTACTATCTGATCAATATGAAAGACTGGAGAGCCGGGAAGTAAATTACAATCGTAAGTAGAAGTAACTTCACCGATAGCCAGTCTGTATTTCAAATCATATATTTCAAAATTTCGGTATAACTTTTTACAAAATCGTCATACATAAATCCACGCACATTTTCTTCCTGGACAAATACCTGCTCTCCCCTCGCTTTCACATGCCATGAAAGCAGATCATAAACCGAAAGCACCGGAGCATCCATATATAACCGCAACGCACCGGTTACGCCAGAAACATCCTGCGTACTTACCGGTATAGAGCGGCTATCTATATCCAGAATGATATATTCCATCGTTTCAAGATCTACAGCCATAGCTATGACATTCGATTCTTCGGACGAAAGTTTAAAACTGTTCTTAACAGCCGAGGGTATCCATATATCATTCGCTTCGGGATATTCACGTTCCATATAACCGAATACGGGATGCGCCGACTGCATGGAACGTCCTTCATAGTTGCGCACGTCTATTATCACATAGCGAAAACATTCCCGGGCCTTATCTATTATTACGTCCACATATTCGGCACAATCTCCCTGACGAAAACGAACATCACCCGAATGCACGGCATAATCGGTACTCTGCGAGCGATTCCAGCTAATATGCTCTATCGTTTTTCCCACAAATGTAGCTGAAAGATCCAGATCTTCTTTCCCTTCGGCATCTTTCCAATGCACATAAAAACGCAGCACCTTCGCTTGTTCATTCGTAACCGGAATCCGGGTTCCCCTTACAGCTACCCGCAAACCGGAAGACATACTTCTCATATTAGAAGGCAACGGAATATCCCGCAGCTTTTCGTCTATATAAACTTTACCCAAAGACGGGAGACGGGAGAAACGATTTAACAATTCATCATGAACAATATTCTGTACACGCACAGTCAAATCCTTTTCCAAGGGGGGCAGTACAGGAAGTTCCACAGGGCGGCGATGTCCTTTTATATAAATGCTCCTGATTTTGTCCGGCTCGTTGCGCCGCCCGAAATGTATATATAACTCATACAATACTTTTCCTGAAACTTTTCCCGCCACATCCTTCATAAAAACAGACAGGACGATATCCGTAGTATCCGTATTCCTTAAAAGCGAATCTAAACGACGCGCAAACTCACCCGGACGTTCAGCCAGCATACTAAGATATTCCTTTTCATCCGTTACCCCATTCAGCCGGGCATACCAGCTTCTTGCACTATTGTGCCGTATCGAATCAAAAGCAGCAACGGCACGGGGATATATCTTACGATATTCACCCGGATGTAATCTTTCTCCTAACCGTTTCCACCGTTCCGCTTTCAAAACCATCTCTCCCGCATCACAGGTAGAATCTTCCAGGTATTGCAATATTTTCTTTCTTTCCCGACGGGAATATGAACGAAAACGAAATAATTCGCGTCTGGGGTTAGGCTTCATCTCATCGGTCCAGGCATTTGCACGTACCTGTACGGGGGGTACCGGAGGAAGCATAACATCCCCGCCGGATAAATATACGGCAAAACGCAACACATCGGTAGCTGTTTTTAATTTCACAGGCATATCATGAGCCGCAAGCATACACAAGGTTTCCTTGAAAGGAATCTCGGCAGGCAGCCATTTCGCACAGTCCGGTTCATTCTCCATGAACCATTCTAAAGTCTGTTTATCATCAGAAGTCAAAGACTGATTAGCCCCAGAAAGATCCGTAAATATATTCATAAAATCCTCACGGGTTCCGCATTTTATCATGCGATAAGACGGAAATTCGAATGCTGCGGCTCTCTGCTCCGTCCAGCTATCCGGGATAAATGTTCCCTGGCTCCAATAATGAACCAGCTGATTCATCAGCAAATCTTCTTCGCTCATGGACATGACCTGTTGAGGAAAACCATCGTATAACGGACGATAATCCCCGTCTCCCATACTTTCCTTCAGAAAAGGCATCACCTCGGTATAGAAACGAAGAACCTGCTGCTCGTCGGCCTCCTTTACCCGCCGATACGCATCGGCATCCAGCATATAGCCCAGACGCATTAATTCCATCTGGATAACCGGAGCCAGACGTTCATTCCTTCCCCCTTCGGAAAGGATGATCCATCCGTAACGCAATGCCACAATATTTCGGGTCAGTTCCATATATTTAAATTTAACAACACAGGTCGTTTTTAGCAAATATAACTTATTTACACCGCTTTATCAAAGATTTGCAGATATTTCTGATAAACGTCTGTCATATCGGTCTGTACATCCGATCTCAAAACGAACATTTATCCGTACAGTTACAATCTTTTCATCAACTTACAAGGACTGCCCCTGAAAAATTCCCGACTGGGAATAAGGAACAATATATCCGTCCAGCGAAATCGTCCTTGAATTAAAGTTAGGAGTTACGGTAGCCGTTGCTTTGTTACTTCCGCCCCAAAGAGTAATCTGCACCTGTACGGATGTAACCGTTCCCATGATATTCATCGAAAAAATAACATTCCCTTTCTTATCGGTCTTCATCTTTACATTCGATGGTTGTCCTTCAACCGTAACACCTCCAATACCGTTGGGACCGGCAAGCATAGGATGAAATGCGACCTGAACCACTGCTTTTTCTTTATTCATAGAAATAAAGTTAGTATTGGCATTTACATAGGCAACTTTACCCCACTTAAAAGTGAGCCGGTCCGCTTCCAGAACGAATGTACTATCGGCGATAGATACGGCAGCGTTATGGTACAAAATAGAGTCCTGAAGATCCTGCAACCGTTTTTCACTCTCTTTTTTCAACTGCCGGACCTCTTTTTGCATCTGTCGGGAACCATTCGTTACCGCTCGTGACTGACACACGGCAACACTACAAAACAATAAAATCAACAATAATACCTTTTTCATAACCATACCGTTTTACGTGTTCACAACAAATATAACAAACACTTATATTAAAAGGTGTAAAACAAAAATATGTTTTGTATATTAAGTAAATACAACAATTATAATTAACAGATTTCCATATTGCCCCCCGGTTTCACCCGATGATTTAAACTATCGTACGGGATAAAACAAAGAATGACACAAGAAACAGGATTTAAAAGATTTATGTAATTTTGCAAATATATTTCCCTTTAACGGGATATGCTGTTTATAAAAAATATTGGACTCTTATTCTTAAAACTAAAAATGATAATGAAACCTCATACCAAAATACTTTTCGTTTGTCTGGGTAATATATGCCGTTCTCCGGCAGCAGAAGGCATCTTCAAACAACTATTGAAAAAGAACGGCATAGAAGAACGCTTCGACGTGGATTCGGCTGGAACATACGGAGGGCATGCAGGAGAATTACCCGATCGCCGTATGCGGGCACATGCGGCCCGGCGTGGTTATAACCTTCTTCACAAATCCCGGAAAATACGGCCCGAAGATTTCGATACATTCGACCTGATTATAGGTATGGACGATTATAATATCGATACCTTGCGTTCGCTGTCACCCACTCCCGAAACCGCCGGAAAGATATACCGTATGACCGATTTTTGTGAACACTACCCGGCAGACCATGTACCCGACCCTTATTATGACGGAGCCGACGGCTTTGAGAATGTTTTGAACATACTGGAAGATTCTTGTGAAGGGCTGCTGCGGAAATTATCGGAATAATATTTCACGGAATATTCTCATTTATCCAGTACAGACATCAATTCCGATACCGCATCTTTCACCGATCCGTTCCGTTCCAGACATTTAATAAACATACTGCCTACAATACCGCCACTGCTGTAACGGCAAACTGTCTCATAGGTTTCGGGATTGGAAATACCAAATCCTATGAGTCTGCGATTCCTGAAGGAAACAGAATCCATCTTTTTAAAATAATCCTCCTGTTCCTTGCTGAACCGTTCTTTAGTTCCTGTTGTGGATGCGGAAGAAACCATATAAATAAAACCTCCGCAATTTTCATCTATCAGCATTACACGCTCCAGGGACGTTTCGGGAGTGACGAGCATGATCACAGGTATATCGTACCGGTCGCAAAGCATCTTATAATGTTTCATATATTCGTTAAACGGCAAATCCGGAATAATCAGCGCATCGATTCCAGTTTCCCGGCAACGCTCAAAAAGAGCTTCCATCCCATATTGCATCATAGGATTCAGATACCCCATCAATACCAAAGGTAAACGGCACACCTTACGCGCTTCTGCAACCTGATCAAGTAGCAACGATAAGGTCATACCGTTGTTCAATGCCCGGGAACTGCTCCGTTGTATCACTTCACCATCCGCCATAGGATCTGAAAAAGGCACACCGACCTCTATCATATCCACACCCTGTTTTTCTAATTCACAAATAATTTCCACCGTACTCTCTTTTTCGGGAAACCCGGCGGTAAAATAAACCGACAATATATTCCGGTCTTTATTCCCGAATAATAATTTCAATCTGTTCATATGTTTTCTATTTATCGTTCATCATTCTAATTTTTTTTATAAAGGTTCCCAACATTCGTATATCTTTCACTCCGGGAACTATTTCAAAACGACTGTTCAGGTCTATACCAACGAATCCGGTACGGCTAAAATAACCTATCTTTTCAATATCTTTTGCCGATATACCGCCACTTAGCAAAAAAGGGAGTTTTCCTGTATAATGATTCAATAACGCCCAGTCGAACGGTACACCCGTACCTCCCCGCTTAGTACCGGAGGCATCGAACAAAAGTCCGTCGCACGCATTTTCATACAAAACCGCATTCCCAATATCTTCACTCCCACCCACTCGTATCGCCTTGATAACGCGACAACCGGAATTCCTCAGCCGGAAACATTCTTCAGGCGACTCATCACCATGTAATTGAAGTGTATGCAGATTATACAGGGAAACTATACGCAATATCTCTTTCCGATCCTCATTAACGAATACACCAGTTCTTTCTATTTCGTCCGGCAACATTTCCACTACTTCCGGAGATATACTACCGGCATAACGCGGAGAGAACGGATAAAAAATGAAACCCATCATATCCGGTTTCAACCGGGCAACATCCAGGATATTCCCGGCATGGCACATACCGCAAACTTTAATTTTCATCTCTCAGGAATTCACCGAGTGCAACTGCCGGATCTGCTTCTTTCATAAACCGTTCTCCGATCAGAAATCCGTTATATCCGACCTTTCTCAATTCTTTTACCACCTGCATAGAGGTAATACCGCTTTCCGAAATCTTCACAAAATCTTCCGGAATCTCCCGGGCCAATTCGAACGAAATATTCACATCCGTCACGAAAGAGCCCAAATCCCGGTTATTCACCCCGACTACGTCTACCCCGGAAAACAAATAATCCAGCTCAGTTGATCCATGAACTTCCAGCAACACTTCCAGTCCCAGCTCATGAGCACATGCTACGAGCTCCCTGCAACACCCGTATTCCAGAGCTGCAGCAATAAGCAGTATAGCATCGGCTCCCCAGGCTGCCGCTTCTTCCACCTGATAAGAATCTATTATAAAATCTTTCCGTAATAAAGGTATATCGGCACATTCACGAGCCATCATCAAATCGTCACAACTTCCTCCGAAAAAAGAAGTATCGGTGAGTACCGAGCATGCTGCAGCTCCGGCACGGACATAGCTTGGTATGACCACATCCGCACTGGCTTTCTCCTGAATGAATCCCCGGGAAGGAGACTTACGTTTGAATTCGGCGATAATCCCGCAGGAAGAAACCGTCAAACTATCCTTCAGGGAATATTTTTTCCTGCTATAGTTCGGAGAATTTTGTAACAGAAGGGAAGGCACCAGAGACTTCCTCCGCTTTATTTCATCCCTTTTGTTCTCCAATATCTTATCCAGTACATTCATATCTTTAATTATTGATTTTCAGAAATTTCGAGAACGCCTCCTTAGCTTTTCCCCCGTACAAAGAATCAGAAGCCTGCATCCTGGCATCTTCAAAATCCAGCCGGGGACATAAGGTCTTTATGGCAAAAGCCGCATTGGCAATAACACAATCCATTTGTCCCGGTGCAGCATCTCCGTTCAGAACACGATCAAAGACCCTGGCAGCTGTCGCTATGCTCTCTCCACCCGATAATTCTTCAGGTCGGCAGGTCCGGAAACCCAGCTCTTCAGGAGCATATATACGGTCTCCCGATCCGTTAGACACTTTAAAAGGAGACGTGAGCGATATTTCGTCATAACCATCCAAAGAATGTACGATCGTACAATTTATTCCGTTTTCCTGACAGATGTAATTATACAGACGCAACAGCTTAAGATTATATACCCCTAATAACTGATAACGAGGCATAACCGGATTCACAAGAGGTCCCAGCATATTAAAAAAAGTCCGTACTCCCAGCTGACGCCGGACATTTCCTACGCTCTTAAGCGCAGGGCTGAAAAAGGGCGCATGCAAATAACTGATATTACACACGTCCAGAGATTTACGGAGAACATCTGTCCTGTCGGTAAATTTCACTCCGTGATACTCCAGAACATTCGAAGCACCGCTCACCGAACTAGCTCCGTAATTACCATGCTTGATGACTTTATAACCCGCACCCGCAACAGTAAAACAAGCCGCCGTAGAAATATTGAACGTATTTTTTCCATCTCCTCCCGTTCCTACGATATCTATCGCATTTTCCACTCCCAAATCCACAGGTACACGCCTTTCCAGTATGGCCTCCCGGAACCCAGCCAATTCTTCGGTTGTAATGCTCCTCATAAGAAACACCGTCATAAACGCCGACAACTGGCATTCATTATACTCACCATCCGATATATGAAGCAGAATATGCCTGGCCTCTTCCCGGGTAAGATTCTTATGTTCGAACATTTTATATAATAAATCTTTCATCTCAGTTCTATTTAGTTATCGTTAGCCAGTTCTTCATCATTCCGGCTCCTTTCGGGGTCAACACCGATTCCGGATGGAATTGTACACCGCGGACATCATAAAAACGATGGGCCAGAGCCATAATTTCTCCCTTGTCATCTTCAGCTGTCACCGCGAGACAATCGGGTAAACCGTCCCGTTCCACTACCCACGAATGATAACGTCCCACATCCATACGATCTCCCAATCCTTCGAATAAAGGGTCTGGAGCAATAATACGTACCGGAGTGGCTATTCCGTGATAGACTTTATCGAGATTTCGCAAATGAGCTCCGAAACACTCTCCGATAGCCTGTTCTCCCAGACATATTCCCAGAATGCTCTTTTCCGCAGCATACCGGTACAGCAGTTCGGGAAGTAGCCCCGACTCGCAAGGTAATCCCGGTCCCGGAGAAAGAATGATCTTATCATACCGTCCTATTTCATCCAGCGTTATCTTATCGTTACGGTAGACCTCTGTCTCATATCCCAGTTCCCGCACCAGATGAACAATATTATAAGTGAACGAATCGTAATTATCAAAAACCAATATCTTTTTCATATTCATATTTCTTTTCAAGACTCATTAAAACCGGGCGGCATATTCCACAGCCTTCATCAATGCACCCAGTTTATTATTCAACTCCTGTAATTCTCCCTCCGGATCGGAGTGAGCCACAATCCCTGCTCCTGCCTGGGAGTACAGCCGGTTTCCGTAACTCAAAAAACTGCGGATGGTTATAGCCTGATTCAATGTACGGTCAAAACCCATATAACCGATACATCCGCCGTAAGTAACCCGGCTATGGGGTTCCAGCGTATCGATAATTTTCATGGCCCTTACCTTAGGAGCTCCGCTCAGCGTTCCCGCCGGGAAAGTATCGGCGAACAACCGGATAATATCCGTTTCATCGCTAACCGCAGCACCGACACGGGAAACCATGTGTATAACATGAGAATAATACTGTATCTGCCTCAGGAATTCGATCTTCACTTGTCCGGCTCCCCGGCTCAGATCGTTACGGGCAAGGTCTACGAGCATAATATGTTCGGCATTTTCTTTTTCATCCTCCAATAATTTCCGGGCAAGTTCAGAATCCCGGCTGTCGTTCCCGGTACGCTTGAATGTACCCGCTATCGGGTCTATATATGCTTTCCCTCCTTTTACCCTTAAATGAGTCTCGGGAGAAGAACCGAATATCCTGAAACTTCCGAAATCGAAATAAAAGAGGTAAGGAGAAGGATTGATACAACGCAAAGCCCTGTACACATTGAAATCGTCTCCATGAAAGCCCCGGCTGAAACGCCGGGAAAGTACCACCTGAAAAACATCTCCCAGGCAAGTATGCCGGATTCCTTCTTTTACCATGTTCATATATTCTGCATCGGTTATAGGAGACTCCACATCATTTTCCGCCCCGAATGTATAGACCGCCACATTATTATTCCGCATAACCCCTTCCAGCTCTCCGATACGGGAGGTTTCCCCCGGTGACGAATTCTCTATGACAGTCAATTCATTTTTATAATGATTCACCACAATAATAAACCGGAACAGCATATAGAGCATGTCCGGAATTTCCCGGAACCTTTCTTCCCGGGAGCGGATCGTCACACTCTCGAAATAACGTACGGCATCATAAGCGGTATATCCGAAAAGACCGTTGATTCCCATTTCATTTTTTCCCACCTCATAACTTTCTGTATAATTCTTCAGACTTTCCACCACACCGTAATTCTCCGTTATAAACTCCGTAGCAGCCGTACCGTCGGGATAAGTATAAGATATCTTTCCCTCGGACACTTCAAAACGGGCAACAGGTTCCACTCCTATAAAAGAATAACTATTCTGTGTGGTATGATAATCGGAACTTTCGAGCAGCACCGACTCGGGATACATATCCCTTACTTTAAGATAAATTCCGACGGGCGTCTGTAAATCGGCCGGGATAGTTTTAATTAAAGTATTCAGCTTATATTTTTTCATATCCGCCTCTTATCAAACATTTGACATCCGTTCCTTTTCCCGCATATACGTCTGCATATCCTTATCTCCGCGTCCTGAAAGATTGACTACCACAATATCGTCGGGAGCAAATTTTTTCCGTTCCAGGACAGCCAGTGCATGAGCCGATTCCAAAGCAGGAATAATACCCTCCAGACGGGTCAGGCGAAACGCCGCACTCAAGGCTTCGTCATCTGTAACAGCCAATACTTCCGAACGCCCCTCCTCCGCTAGGAATGCATGCATGGGACCTATTCCGGGATAATCCAAACCGGCCGAAATAGAATAGGGTTCCGTAATTTGTCCGTCCGGAGTCTGCATAACGAGCGTACGGGCACCATGTATAATGCCTTCCCGCCCCAAATGGATAGTTGCCGCAGACCGGTCCGTCTCCAATCCTTCACCTGCAGCTTCTGCGACAATCAGCTTTACCGCAGGCGTATGCAGAAAATGGAAGAAAGCTCCGGCCGCATTACTTCCTCCACCCACGCAAGCAATTACATAATCGGGATTCTCCCGGCCCTCTTTCTCCTTTAACTGGTATTTTATCTCTTCACTTATCACCGACTGAAAACGGGCGACCATATCGGGATAAGGATGAGGACCCACCGTAGAACCTATTATATAATAAGTGTCCGAAGGATGGCAGCACCAGTCGCGTATAGCCTCATTCGTAGCATCTTTCAATGTCTTATTTCCGCTATACACCGGAATCACCCTGGCTCCCAGCATTTCCATCTTTTCTACATTCGGACGTTGGCGCTCTATATCTACGGCACCCATATACACGATACATTCCATATTCATCAAAGCACATACGGTAGCAGTAGCGACTCCGTGCTGCCCGGCTCCTGTTTCCGCAATGATCCTGCTCTTGCCCATCTGGCGGGCCAGCAATATCTGACCTATCGTATTATTAATTTTATGGGCTCCCGTATGATTCAGGTCTTCCCGTTTCAAATATATTTTTGTTCCATAGCGTTCGCTCAGACGACGCGCCGGATAAAGAGGACTGGGACGTCCCACATAATCCCGCAATAAATTCCGGTATTCCGCCCGGAAAGAATCTTCATTCATCACCTTCAAATACTCATTGCGAAGCATTTCCACCTGAGCATATAATATTTCCGGAACATAAGCGCCGCCGAACCGGCCATACAACCCATCTTCATTTACATTAAAGTCTTTCATATCATTTTAGTTTATCAATTTTCCAGATACCAAAAACGAGAAAAGGCTACCGGTGATCCGATAGCCTTTTCTCGTATATTGTAAAATCTACTCCTGTATTACTTACATACATAACAAAGCTGCGTCACACCGGTATAAATCGATGAACGCCACCACCATGCTATATTTGCAAACAAAACTGTCATATTCTTTTTATTATTTTTTTCTGTTCGATGGGAGCAAAGTTCTAAATTATTTTTAATAAAACAAACAGAAATCCGGAAATTTATCTGGTTCGCTATATTTCAAAAGAATCCTGCGATCCTTATAATTTACGGATTCACCATTCAAACAACCTCACTTCGTCCCCCCCTTTGTGTACGAACCAGCACGATACTGTCCGGCAACCAATACAATTCCGACGCCGACACATAAAATACATCATCGTGTCGTTTAACAAAGCTATACGATAACTCTTGATCGTTCTCCTGTCCTGATTACAGTTACCGATCCTCAATACCGCCTTATTCCCTTTACGGGACAACATTTTTACGGAACCCTGGTCGATAGCCTTCCATAATAGAACACATAGGTATAATCGCCGATGATTTTTCCACTTTTCTCCGGCGGTAATAAAGTCATAGAAAAAACAGATTCTGTCGAATCGGGTACATATTCCCAATTCCACCGTCCGCTGAAATCCCACTGTTTAACGGAATTTTGTCCCGGAAGACCGACGGATAAGAACACAGCGACCTACACAAATATTATTTTTCTCATATCATTTATGCAACTATAAAAAAATAATCATACGCAACCGGAGTTTTCTAACGTTTATTCCGGCAACAACTATAGTTTATTTTATATCGAACAAATGTGCCAGTATCTTTTTCGTAGCACCTGCATGAGATTCTATATAACGCACGGCAATATCCCCGGACGATTTCAGGTAAGCACTATCCAGTAAAAATTTATCCATCAGCCGTTTAAAAGTCTGAGGTTCCGAAACCGTAAAGCCTCCGCGCAGGGAAATAAGATCCCGGGCTTCCTTAAAGCGGTGATAATTAGGGCCGAAAATAACAGGAACTCCATAAACCGCAGCCTCCGCGATATTATGTATTCCGGCACCGAATCCTCCCCCTACATAAGCCATCCGGCCGTAAGGATACATCGACGATAACAACCCGAAACAATCGATAATAAGACAATCGGCATTTACTGCACTCTGTTCGGTCGCCTGACTATAAAGAACGTATGGGCGTTTAAGCTTGGTCCGGATGGAATGAAGATGAGCTTCATGTATCTCGTGAGGAGCCAATATCAACTTCATTTCGGGATGGCGGTTGAAATAATCGATAAATATATCCTCGTCCTTAGGCCATGAACTACCGGCCACCAGAACTTTATCACACCCTTTCACAAAAGCCTCCACTACAGGAAGTTTCTTTGCCTGCAAACGGATATCCATTACCCGGTCGAACCGGGTATCCCCGACTACCGACACAGCATTCACACCTATACCCGAAAGCAGCGTACGGGATGCTTCGTCCTGAACATAAAGATGTGTAAAATTCCGCAATATCCGGCGGAAATATCCTCCGTAAGGACGAAAGAATATCTGGGAAGGACGGAATATCGCAGAGATTATATATGTGGGGACACCCCGTCTCTTAAGCGCATTGAGATAATTCGCCCAGAATTCATATTTGATAAAGATAGCCTGGGAAGGTTTTACCAGATCGAGGAAACGTTCCACATTCCCGGGCAGGTCAAAAGGCAGATAACAAATAAGGTCGGCTCCTCGATAATCTTTCCTTACTTCATAACCCGAAGGGGAAAAAAATGTAATCAGTATTTTTTTTTCGGGATAGGCTTTCTTCACCGCTTCGATCATCGGACGTCCCTGTTCGAATTCCCCCAAAGAAGATGCGTGTATCCACAAGTATCCTCCCTGAAGATCGACATTTTTTTCCAGATAAGCAAAAATGTTTTTCTGCCCGTCGGATAATTTACGGGCTTTGGGATTACGCGCTGCTACTAATGAAACAGCTTGTTTGTAACAATAAATACCAAAATTATATAATAGTCTCATGTACACAGAATTCTTTTCCCGTCCATATGGCAAATAATACGGGTTATAGTATATTTTTCAGATATTTCCCTTTTCTGCGGTCTTTATTACCGTAATTGCCTATATTGACACGGACAATCAACTGCTGCTGGAAATCCAGATATCCGGGCGTATAATGGAGATTAAGGGAGGCCATACAGTTTACAAAACCATTCCTGAATATATAAGCATACACATCGGTGCGGTTATAGGTACGGGACTGGAAGAAAGGGTCTCCCTGGTTCAGAAGAGTTCCGAACTGTTCATAATAAGGCATTTGCACACCGCCATGGTAAAATGTGTTTTTGAGTCCGAGAAAACGCCATTCGGCCAACAAGTCTATCAATATTCCCTGCGGACGTTTCCATCCGTCGTCGGTTCCTCTCCGGCGTTCCAGACTCAACAAATAACCGCATTTCAGAGTAAGCGAATCCAGCCCGGTACGGCAGGATAAATCCAGTCCTACATAAGGATTAAATATAATATCATCGGTAACTGTTTCCGACTCGGGAGATTTACGGGCACGGGCCAGATGATTCATGACGGCACGGCCTCCCATAAAAAACAAGGAGACAGGCTGCCAACGGCCGTTACCTGCTACCATAAAAGCTTCGCGATCGGTATTAGTCTGCATTCTTCTCCAGTCCACATACATTTCGACAAATCCTTTCGGCGCCACATACTGGAACAAAGCTCCCTGTATATTCGGCCGGAAATAAGTCAACGAATCATATTGTAAATAGGAAGGAGCATTTTCTATCAGCTGGGTACGGGGAAAGAAACCGAATGACATGCGAAAACGGTCACCCCTGTAACGATAATAAACCGTAGGTACGAACTTCGCCTCTTTGCTTTTCGTCCCGATAGGCTGTATCCAGTTCACACCTCCCATAATAGTGTGGAGCGTGTCATCCGACAAAGCCAGCCCGACCTCAGGAGCCAGCCGGGTAGCGAATATCGTTTGAGGAATTACGCCTTTATAACCGTACTCCCGGTTGTCAAAAAAACCGGCAAAATCGACATCCCACAAAAATTTCTGGGCCGGAGATACCGCCGTCCATAAAAGACAAGCAAATATCATTGCACACCTGATTGCTATTTTCTTTTTCATGACAGCCGTTCTATTGCCTTTCTGATACGGGAGATTGTTTCATCTTTACCCATGATCTCCGTTATATCGAACATATGCGGACCTTTACATTCCCCCACTACAGCCAAGCGGAAAGCATTCATTACATTTCCCAGATGATAACCTTTCCCTTCTATCCAGGTTAATACTTCTTTTTCTGCAGGAGCTGAAGTAAAGTCGGGAAGAGATTCCAGAATATCTATAAGTTCCGTCATTTGCGCAGGAGTTTCCTCTTTCCAGCGCTTCTTTACCGACTTCTCCTCATAGGTATCGGGAGCTATGAAGAAAAACGCTGTCTGGTCCCATAATTCTTTTACGAAACTTACCCGGCCTTTAACCAGAGAAATAATACGGGCAACAACCGATTTATCGGCCGTGATCCCTTTTTCGGCAAGAAGGGGCAAGAACAAATCCGCCAATTCCTCGTCGCTTTTTAACTGTATATATTTATGATTAAACCATTTTCCTTTTTCATAATCAAACTTTGCACCGCTTTTACTGCATTTCTCCAAAGAGAAAAGCCGGACGAGCTCATCCATCGACATGATCTCCTGGTCATTCCCGGGATTCCAGCCCAGCAGTGCCAGGAAATTTACGACAGCTTCGGGCAAATATCCCGACTCGCGATATCCGGAAGAAACTTCTCCCGTCTTAGGATCGTGCCACTCCAGAGGAAAAACAGGAAATCCCAGACGGTCTCCGTCGCGCTTACTCAGTTTTCCTTTCCCGTCCGGTTTCAGCAGCAAAGGCAAATGAGCGAATCTCGGCATCGTATCCTCCCACCCGAAAGCCCTGTATAGCAAGACATGCAACGGAGCCGAAGGCAGCCATTCCTCCCCCCGGATCACATGAGAAACTTCCATCAGATGATCATCCACAATATTAGCCAGATGATAGGTCGGCAGATTATCGGCCGATTTATATAAAACTTTATCGTCCAGTACAGACGAATTAATAACGACTTCCCCACGGATAAGGTCATTCACCTGAATATCTTCTCCCGGTTCTATTTTGAAACGTACAACATACTGTTTCCCCTCAGCGATAAGTGCATTTACTTCGTCTTTCGATAAAGTCAAAGAATTGCGCATTTGCATACGGGTAGAAGCATCATATTGAAAATTAGAAACTTCCTGACGTTTTGCATCCAGTTCTTCGGGTGTATCGAAAGCAATATAAGCTTTACCGTTCTCCAAAAGGCGGTCTACATACTTACGATAAATTTCTTTCCGTTCGCTCTGGCGGTACGGACCGTATTCTCCTCCGTAGCTGACACCCTCGTCAAATTTGATGCCCAGCCATTCCAGCGATTCGATTATATACGCTTCCGCTCCCGGAACAAAACGCTGGGAATCGGTATCTTCTATACGAAAGATCATATCACCGCCATGCTGACGGGCGAACAAATAATTATAAAGGGCAGTACGCACACCACCTATATGTAAAGCTCCCGTAGGACTAGGTGCGAACCGCACCCGTACTTTTCTTTCCGACATACTCGATTATTTTTGAAAAACGTCACAAAATTATAGTTTTTTTTTGATATTCAGTCCTTTTATATATTTAGATTCAACAGAATATCTTACAGGGATCAAAAACCGGACCCGGTCTTTAGAATACAGCTTTGGGACAGACCCTATTCTTCCAACTCTTCCAACATCTTTTTGAGTTCCTCATCGGTCTCATATAATCTGGATTTACAATAACGAAGCAATTCGAGCGAACGTGTCGTATAAGCTTTCAGCTCGTCTATTTCACATTCGTTGTTCTGTAACCGCGAAACAATCTGCTCCAGTTCGGCTATCGCCTTGGCGTAAGTAGGTTTATCGTCCTTTTTCATCGCTTATCTTTTTTTATTTTTTCTACATTAGATTCTATTCTGCCATCGGCCAGCCAGGTTTCGAGTTTATCACCGGGCAATACATCTTTTACCGAGTTTATTACCTTGCCATCTTTCAACGTAAGGCTATACCCTCGCCGTAGTACCGATTCGGGTGAAATCAGGTCAATCACGTTCCGCATCATATCCAACCGGTTTTTCTCTTTTTCGATACGGAACTTTACAGCGTTCCTGATATTTTCGCCCGACCGCTCCAGCCTGTATTTTTCATTTCGCAACAGAACTTGCATCTTTTCCGGTATTTCACGGTATAACAAAACTAACCGGTTCTTTTCTCCGTTTATCCGGCGTTCTACAAGCACAGGCATGGCTGAAGCCGTTTTTTGTAAGAACGCCTTTTCCCGGGATAACGTATCATTGATTCCTTTCAGACAGGAGATTTGCAATTCATTCAAATATCTTGCGGTTTCGTCCACCTGGTTTATCAGCCATTCTGCAGCGGCGGTAGGAGTTTTCACTCGCACATTCGATATACAATCTATCACGGTATCGTCTCTTTCATGACCTATTCCCGTTATAACCGGAAGAGGGAACTGAGCGACATTAGAAGCTAACAGGTAACTGTCGAAACTGCTCAGATCGGAAGTAGCGCCTCCCCCCCGGATAATGACTACCCCGTCGAACAATTCCAAATGACGGTGTATCCGGTTCAATGCATCGATGACCGATTCTTCGGTCTGAGTGCCCTGCATCACGGCCGGGAATAAAACCGTATAGAACCGATAACCGTATTTATTATGATGTAACTGATTCATAAAATCGCCGTACCCTGCGGCTGTAGGTGACGAAATAACCGCAATACGCTGAGGAAGCGGCACCCATTTCAGCTCTTTATTCATATCCGCCACTCCATCTTCTTCCAAAGAACGAAGGACTTCTCTTCTGCGACGGGCGACATCACCCAAAGTATATACAGGATCAATATCATGCACAGTAAGAGAATATCCGTATAATTCATGAAACACGACACTCACCTGCACCAAAACTTTCAATCCGGGCATAATACCCTGACCTGTCTCCTGTTCAAAAGCCTCCTTTATGAGCCGGAAAACGGGAGCCCATATAATTCCCCTGGCTTTCGCAATAATCTGGTCCGAGCGGCTATCCTTTTCTACGAATTCCACATAACAATGCCCCGAATAATTGACATGAACTTCGCTCAATTCCGCATGTACCCAATAACGTTCCGGCAAAGAATCCGCCAAGACACTGCGCACCAAGCTGTTAAGCTCTAATAAAGAATACATTTTACCGGTCATATCCCCCTACCGTTTTATTATTTTACCCTGTACTTTATTAAGATCATCCCATACGGCCCACACATAGATTCCCGGAGGAACGACTGCAGACGAAACAGACAAACTATTGTCATGAAAAAGCGCCACACACCGGTTTCTTCCGTCAGGAGAATACAATCCTAAACGTACATTCCCGGAGTGTTTCCAGTTCTTTAATACGAAGGTCAGTTTATTACCGGAATCATAACACTGCACCTCAGGTATATTAATTCCTATCTCTTCCGTACCCGAAGCTACATACGCCTGATAAAAATCCGGAACACCATACCCCCTCAAAGAATCGGGAGCAGAATAAGTAGAACCGCTTTTTCTTATAACATCTCTCATTTCCGAGGCAGAAAGATGCGGAAGCGCTTGCCAGAGGCAAGCAGATAATCCGGCAATAATAGGAGTGGAAAAAGATGTCCCGGATTCAGTAACAATAGCCCCTCCCGGACTTATTAAAAAAGTCTGGTCCCCGATACCGGTCACATCGGGCTTCACTCTGCCGTCCTGGCAAAATCCTACTCCGGTAAAATAGGCAGGGCGTAAATCTCTGCTGATCGCACCCACGGTAATTACAGATTCCACATCTGCAGGAAATGTAATTTTCCGCCACAATGAAGAACCTTCATTCCCCGCACTGGAAAAGATAAGAAGCCCCTTCGACGCTCCTATTCCGGCTGCCTTGCTGATATAGGTCGTACGACCGTCCAATTCATCCCAACAATGATTCATCGAAGTGTCATCGAACGTATAATAGCCTAACGAACTCGTTACTATATCTACTCCCACACTATCGGCATATTCGATAGCGGCTGTCCAATAATCTTCTTCGACCGGAAATTCCGAATCGTTATCCTCACTACGCAACAACCAGTAATCGGCACCGGGAGCAGTACCCATATACATGCCTTCCCAGCAGCTTAACATAGCGGACAAAACCTGGGCGCCGTGTTTATCGGAATTCCGGTAATCAAAAACTCCGGTTACGAAATCTCTCGTCCCTTTGATACGGGCCTGATCAAATGTTCTGTTCATATCTACATTCTGGAATCCGGCATCGATAACGGCGATTGTCATGCCGCTACCTGTATAACCGGCGGTATGCAGTTTATCCCCGTTATGTAAAGCTATTTGCTCATAAGAAACTCCATAGGAGGAAGATTCCGTTTTTTCCATATACCGGGATTTCCGTAGCACCGGATTTTCCAGATCATCCCGCCATACACATTCAACTTTATCTATAAAAGGTAATTTTTGTAATGCATCCGCTTCTTTTCCTTCTTCGGAATAAACAGTCACCGTATTGAGCCAACGGGAGGTAACAAGTATTTTCAGTCCGGTATCTTTAATACGATCTATATAAACAGGAGAGACGGGAAAGTCGGTACTGTCAACGGAAATATTTTGTTTTTCCCGCCTCGCAATCGCTTTTTCCGACAAATACGCTTCGGGATACTCCAGTGAATAAGGGGTGTCTCCCTTATCCGATAACCATATACGATACTTAAATGCCGATTGACCGGACAAACAGATTAATATACTGAACAAAAATGTAACGAACAGATTTTTCATATTGTATCTTTATGATATTTCTTCAAAAACTTCTGATCGGCAATAATTCCACCGCCGGCAACTTTATCTCCTTTATAAAAAACAGCCGATTGTCCCGGAGTTACCGCCGAAGCATCTTCTAAGAAAGAAACGATCCACTTATCTCCTTCTGCCGGACTGGCTACAGCAGCAATCGCCGGACTCCTGTAACGAATGCGTACCGACAGTTCTTCTGCAGAACTCAGTAAACTTTTGTCGTGAATCAGAACATCTTCAAGCAACATTTCCGATGCAAGCAGATCCTTTTTATTTCCCAGCCGTATAGTGTTTTTTACAGGATTGATACGGGTTACATAAGCCGGTTCTCCTAAAGCTATCTCTAATCCTTTACGCTGACCTATCGTATAGAAAGGAAAACCTTTATGCCGGCCCAGTTTACGTCCTATGTGATCTACAAAAAATCCGCCTTCTACCCTTTCCTGCAAATCAGGAAGCATTGTTCGCAGAAAATCACGATAATCCTTTTCGATAAAGCAGACCTCCATACTCTCTTTTTTCTCGACCTTTTCCTTATATCCCCGGTCCAATACATACTGTTTGATCTCTTCTTTTGTCCAGTTCCCTAAAGGAAACAGAGTACGGGACAATTCGCGCTGTCCCAGTTTCCACAAGAAATAAGACTGGTCTTTTTTTTCATCCAGACCTCTCTTAAGCATATAAATACCGTTCTCGCAATCAATCCGGGCGTAATGGCCGGTAGCGACCCGGGAACACCCGAGACGATCTGCCTCATCCAATAAATAATGCCATTTGAAATGAAGATTACACATTACACAAGGATTGGGAGTACGTCCACGAAGATATTCACCGATAAACTCCTGCACGACACCGGCACGAAATTCCGAACGCACATCCAGCGTATAATGTTCTATCCCGAGACGGGAAGCTAATTCACGTGCCTCAAGAACATGATTAGGCTCTTCCTGGCCGGTAAAAGAAAAATGAGAAGGGATATCCCACATACGCATGGTAAGCCCTATTACGTCACAACCCTGCTCCTTCAAGAGCATACACACAGCCGAACTGTCTATACCACCGCTCATACCAACCAACACACGTTTATTCATTTCCCGCATCCCTAATCTTTTATCAATAGTTCTCACAAAAATAATAACTTAACACGCTATTATAAAATAAAAAAAGGAATATTACAATAATATTCCCTTCTTACCGAATGTTTTCATTCGGGTTATATTTTCTGCAACAAGACGACGGCATAGGCCGACATGCCTTCCTCACGTCCCGTATAACCCAGTTTCTCTGTTGTCGTCGCTTTTATAGAGATATCTTCTTCATCTACCTGCATACACTCTGCCAGTATTTTCTGCATCCGGGGAATATATGCCTTTAATTTAGGACGTTCGGCACAAACGGTCATATCGGCATTTCCGAACTCATATCCTTTCTCCCGCACCAAAACCATCGTTTCACGTAAAAGTATCTTACTGTCAATATTCTCATATTTGTCGGATGTATCGGGGAAGTGATACCCTATATCTCTCAGATTAGCAGCTCCCAGCAAAGCGTCGCATAAAGCATGAATAAGTACGTCGGCATCGGAATGTCCCTGCAGGCCTGAGGTATGTTCTATCCGGATACCTCCCAGCCAGAGTTCGCGCCCCGGAACCAGCTTGTGTACGTCAAATCCGAATCCTACCCGTATCTTCATCTTCTATGTCCTATCAAATCTCTCAATCCGTCCATATCGAAAGATAAAGTAAACCGTAAGGTCTGATCCAACGGACTTGTCTGTGCCGTTGCTACCATATACGCTGCATCTATTCTTAAGACATTCAAAGAAAAACCGGCACCGAACGAAAAGAATTTACGGTTCCCTTTAAATTTGTTCTCATTGAAATAACCGGCACGTATAAAAAACTGTTGATTGTAAGAATATTCGGCTCCTATAGAAAAATTAATTTCCCGGAGTTCCTCTTTGAATCCGCCGGGTGCGTCGGAAAAAGATTTGAATATTCCCTTAATCGGGGACATCGCCTGATATTCATCTTCTGCAACATCAAAAGCTTCATCCGATTCATAGTCCGATCTCTGAGGACGAGTCGGAACCAGAAGTTTATTCAAATCAAGATTCAACGATATCGTATTATATTCGGCTATTGGAAAAAGAAACGAAGTTCCTAAACGCAAATTCGTTGGAAGGAAAGCGTTGTTATTTCCACTGTCATAAGAAATTTTCGTACCTATATTGGAGATATTGAATCCCCACGACCATTGACATTCGTTTCTCCCTATTATAGGGTAAGTCGTATAATAACCGGCAATATCGGCCGAAAAGGCAGAAGCACCCGAAGCATCTGAAGCACTGCTCCCGTCATAGTGAAAACCAAGATCGGAATAAATATAACGAAAAACCACACCCATAGAGAATTTCTCCGACAATTTCCGGGAATATCCCAAGTCAAATGCCATTTCATAGGGATTTATAGAACCCGTAGCATTACCCTCCGTATCGTTTGTTATTATTTCACCTAAAGAGAAGTAGCGAAGTGACGCACTCAATGCCTGCAAATCACTACTGCCTAATTTCCAATAACCGGCTACATCGGCCAGGAAAATATCATTGACCAACTTACGTAACCAAGGCGTATAGGAAAGAGATACACCGGCCTGGCTATAGGCAAAAGCATACTTGGCAGGATTCCAATATTGGGAATTAACGTCCGGGTCGGTAGCCGCACCCAAATCACCCATAGCTGCGGCACGCGCGTCCGGGGCGATGCTAAGAGAAGTTACCCCCGTACTGATAGGATTGAATTCATTTTTTGTCGAATTTGCATTTTCTTTTGCATTAGCGACCGTCACCGCCGACAATATACATACCAAAAGTACTATACTGATTCTTATTCTGCTCATATTTTTGTTTTTTGTCTCTGAATACTTATAATAAACAGAAATAAACCCCTGTTTATTGTCTTTCCTCTTTTGTTTTTTTCCGAATCGGCCGAAAGAAATCATTTTATCCGAAAATCAAGCAGTTTTTCATCTCCGATATAGCCTGTCAAATGATCATTAATTTTTACCGGACCTACCCCCGAAGGTGTCCCGGTATATATAAGATCGCCTATTTTAAGAGTAAAAAAACGACTTACATACGCAATTATTTCATCTATTGAAAAAATCATATCCTCCGGACTTCCCTGTTGCACGATTACATCATTTACCCGAAGAGAAAACGGAGTATGCGGGGCCAACGAAGATACGGGAATAAAATTACCTATAACCGCAGAACCGTCAAAACCTTTGGCTATTTCCCACGGGGAACCTTGTTCTCTTTGTCTTTGCTGAATATCCCTGGCGGTAAAATCTATCCCCACTGTTATTTCATTATAATAACGGTAAGCAAACCGAGCCGCTATATTCTTACCTAAACGGCAAACCTTGACAACTAATTCCGCCTCATACTCGATCCGTTGTGAAAAATCAGGTAAAAAGAAAGGTTTTCCGTCTTTTAACAAAGCGGTTTCGGGTTTCAAAAAAATTACAGGTTCGGAAGGCATACCCTGCCCCATCTCTTCATTATGATTTTTATAGTTCCAACCTACGGCGATGATCTTCATGAACCTTATTTCTTCAAACTGTTAAGCCGGTTAAACATTACAGCCAAATGAGCATATATGGAAGTGTTCTGGATAACGATATTTTTAGGAACCCGGATACGATACGGAGTAAAATTCCATACAGCTTTCATCCCTCCGTCAATCATCATCTCGGTCGTCGATTGAGCTTTATCTACAGGAACCGTAAGAATTCCTATCTGGGCTCCGTATTCCTTTTGTTTCCGTGACAATTCGGAAATATGGAAGACCGGTATCCCATTCACTTCCTTACCTATAATATCGGATCTGACATCAAACCCGGCTACTACTTTCAAGCCGTACTGAGACAATCCCGAATCTTGTAACAAAGCTGCACCCAGACTCCCGACTCCAAAAATGAAAGCTTTATGCACAGCCGTAAAACCCAGAAAATTTTCCAAGACATCCACCAGGGAATTCACTTCATACCCCACACGAGTTTTACCGGATATATTGATAAAAGACAAATCCTTAGCGATCTGAGAAGCATCAACATTGATTTCTTTTGCGATTTGCGTAGAGGAAACATATTCTTCCCCCCTGTCTTTCAACAGCTTCACATATGCCAAGTACCAAGGAAGCCTCCGTAAAGAAGGTTCCGGTAATTTGATATTTGATTTCGATTCCAGATCGCTCATAAGTCTTTTATTTAAGCAACGTGCAAAAATACAATTTTTTCTTAAATAATTCTGTCTTTATTTCTACACTTTAGTTCATATCTGGCCAACCTGAAAAAACGGTATTATCAGGGTTTCAATACAACAAGACGTTTCGATTTTGTCGTCTCCTGTTCTTTGTCTGTAGAAACAGAGGCCCTATACAAATAAATTCCGGCTGGAACCCGCGTACCACTTTTATCATTCAAATCCCAAGTCATAGGAGTGGACTTAAACATATCCGCCCGGTTTTGTTCCTCCTTACTCCATACCTCTACTCCCATCATATTATATACGGAGACTTTAACATACAGCAAAGCATCGGGACGATTATGACGCAAATAAAAATTCGTAGAACTTTGCGCCGGATTGCAATCGGCATACAAATCGTATATCGTAGGTTTAAGACCTTTTTTAACCTTAAAATCAATAGATGCTTCAGAAGATACATTATCGGCGTCCCAGACTTTAAAGGTCAACTTATGATCGCCCTCACTCAACCCGGATAACGGATAAGAAATCGTCCCCTTTCCATATACGCCCAAAGCCGGCGTAAAATAACTACTAACATCTGAATATACGTCGCTATCGTCTATTTTTATTGTCATATTATGACCTATCGCCGCCGAAGACAAATTTATTCCGACAGGCGATTCCACCTCCGCTAACAACATCGGGGATTCATTGACCTTATCTCCATTTTGAAAGCTCTCTGAATTCAGATACATATAATTAATGGAAGGACCGTCTTCTCCATCCTCTGCCGTATCATCCATACCACCCACAATAAACCGGTCTTCACTGCCGTTCCCTTCATTTCCCCGCGAATCGTAAGTATATAAGTTAAAAAGACCTGGAGCATCAGCAAAATTGATATCCTTCGGCATCCTGAATGTCACTGTAAATTCCCCGTTCTTAACCGAATCCTGTCCCAAGTATAAACGGTTATCCCGTTCATTAAAAGTATAAGGAGTACCTTGATCGGCATTACCGTTCGTAGTAACCGACCTCTCTGTATCATACAGAGAAGTACTTATCACACCGGTATAATCTGTAGCCTTTTCTTTTTTCGGAGTTAATACTTCTCCTTTGATTGTCACCTGTGCACGGGCACTCAATATTTCCTCCGTATTCTCGATAGATGAACCATTTATTTCTGTAAGTCTCACCTGATATTCCGGATAGGCAAGTTTCAGAGCGGGATCACCCAGCAAGGAATAATTCAACTTATTACGTGTATCCAACAGAAACGAATTACCTTTCCTCTCATTTTTAGCCAGCCGGATAACATCGCCCAAACGATAATGAGTTCCGTCTTCTTTTCTGGTAAAAAGATACTTGATCAACACGCGATTCCATGCGAGGTTGGAAGAAATCCAAACTACCCGGGTAGAAGTGATAAGAGCGATCGCACCGCCATTAGGATGTAAAAACAACTCTTCTCCGGCAGTCACATCATCAGAATCAAAACGGCTGAAATCGCAAGTCGACGTTATCATAAAAGGTAAACGCTTTAAATAGAGTTGCCTGATATCGCTCATATTCAGCATATCTTCCCCCGTAAGACCTGTCGTATTACCATGTCCTATATAATTATACAAAAGTAAACCGTCGTTCAGCAACTGCATCATTTTCTTCTTCGCCTCGGGATAAGCACTCCCTTTCTTTTCAAATGCATCGATATATATTCTATTTGCAAAATAACCGTCATCTTCTTCCAATAATTGCTTTATGGCAATATCCGACTGGCTCATATGATCTGAATTATTACCATCATCAGCGACAAAACAAACCTGATTTTTCCAAGCACCATAACTTTTATTTTTTACATAAGAATACAATTTATTAACCGTATTCTTTGCCTCTTCAACCGTTTTTACCGGAAAACGCCCGATTCCTAAACGAACATAATTCGGGGAGGCTACCGGATCAAACTGGGAGTTCGTCGAACTATCATCCAGATATCCGAAATAATCGTCTGTAACATATGATTTTTCCTCATACTTTCCTTCTACGGACTGGTAAGTACATAACGCCGGATAATTATTTCGTTTCACCGTTTCGGTAATTTTCCGGTTATCATAAGAACCGTTACCGAACAACAACAAATATTTCGGCTGCTGCGATTCATCCGCCGCACGGTCATAGAACATCTTCATGAACCTACGGTAAGCTGTCGCATTCACCGCTCCGGAAGAAAACTCATTATAAATAAGCCCCTGCTCTACTACCGAAACTTTCATATTATCTTCCGTCCGGTGAAGTTCGGCTACACGTTCCGCCTGTTCCTGAAATTCGGCAGGAGTAATGATCACCATTTCCGGTATATCCATGCCATGAAGGTTTTGATTAGCCACTGTCCCGGCATATCCCGGAGACGGAAAAGAAGACGAAGTATTGAAAGCTACATATTCGCGAAGTCCCGATTCCACAGGAGTAAAACGCATTTTGCCTTCGGAAAGTGTTCCTTTTATACTCACCGGGGCACAAGGAGTCGTTACGTCCCACACATTAGTAGATTCGGTAGCACCGTCCACCACAAACTGCACGCTGCCTGCCTGAAGACCATCTGAATTACGAAAGCCCACACTTCCCCCATACAATTGAAGCTTACGTTTATAATTGAAACGAATATAATCCAAGCGAGCTAAATAAACGGTACCTCCTCCAATAAAATTCACTTTTATATTTTGCTGTTCACTGTCAACTATAAACTGATGTCGGACAGTAACCATCGTTATAAAATTATAAGCCAGATTATCCGGGCTCGTTGCCGCAATTACATTCGTAGACAATAATTTTTCATTCTGATGCAATTTAATATTACTGGACGCTGTAGTACGTGCGCCGAAAGAAACTGTCATTGACAGTGAACTATCATCTACAATACCAGGAAAGGAAAACGGGAAATTCTGAACTGCGGAAAAGCGGAAATCCTCTCCTACAAACAAACGCCCTGTTTTTCCGGGAGAGTATAATTCTTTCTCATGTAACTGGTAATCGGGATATTCTGTTATCTCCTTTTTTCCCGTTACATTTCCGGACGTTTTGGATTTTAACTCAACCAGAGGAATATCTTTATCGGTCAGAAAATAATAACCTTCATTCGTATACGTATTCTGTGAATGAACATATTCTTTAGAATCATATTTCCACGAAATCGTACCCTGAGCATAAAACAATAACTTACTATCTCCATATATAAAAGGGATTTGAGGCAGATCGTCTATGTCGTCAGAAGAAAAACTCTCAGGCAAATCCGCTCCCCCGTATCCATATATCCGTACTTTATATGGATCGGCGAACCCCCAATCTTTTAATAATTTGAAACTTATTTCATGTATGCCCGTAGATGTGACGCTTATTTTCACCCAACGTCCCGTCGCTAATACCGATTCGTTTGTATAATGCTCGGGATTTAAAGCCCTTGCCGGACAAAAAACAAATAAAACGAACAACAATAATACAATAAATCTGGACATAAAAGACACACATATCTTTCTTCCCGGTTCTTCTTCACCTCTATGTTTTTTCATATATGATTTATTCCAATTTTCCACAAAGATATAATTTTCATTCTAAAAGCATAAGGACATAATAAACTATATTATTGAAAATAACGGACAATATATATCTTTTATTGTAATTATTTTACATTCTCATTGCTCGTATAATTTGTATAATTGTATAATCTGTCCTACATTTGAAAATTAAACCACCGGAGTAAAACAAACTAATATATCAGAATGAAAAAGAACGACTGGAAAGAACGGCTGAACATCGTATATTCTACGAATCCTGATTTTTCTTTTGAACGTGAACAAGAAAATATACCAGAAACATTGCCTCCGGGCAAACAACAACTTCGTATCCAACTGGACAAACGCCACCGAAACGGAAAATCGGTAACACTCATAACAGGATTCCAGGGAAATGATGACGACCTGAAAGAACTATCTAAAATGCTGAAAACAAAATGCGGCGTAGGAGGTTCCAGCAAAGACGGAGAAATTCTTATTCAAGGTGATTTCAGGCAAAAGGTTCTGGAAATACTGCAAAATACCGGTTATAAAGCACGCATTATATAACATTCACAACACAAATGCTATATGCTGAATATTTACAGAGCTTCTGCCGGCTCGGGTAAAACCTACCAGTTAACGCTGGAATACATAAAACTATTGTTAGGATATCGTAAAGAGAACGATAACGGAACGACAGAACTGTCTCTGTATGATAAATACAAAGATGCGCACAGGCGCATCCTGGCCGTTACTTTCACCAATAAGGCCACAGAAGAGATGAAACGCCGCATCATATCGCAACTTAGCATTTTAGCTCATCATACGAACCAATCGGAATATCTCGATGAATTAATAAACATTTTTCATTGCGATGAGGAAAAAATCCGCTTTTGTGCACAGGAAACTCTATATACCTTATTACATGATTTCTCTTTCTTCAATATCAGCACTATAGATACATTCTTCCAGCAAACCTTGCGGACCTTTACCCGGGAAGTGGGATTACAAGGAGGATTCGATATAGAACTCGACAACAATTACGTTACATCGGCGGCGATAGATAAAATGTTCTCCGAATTGGACGAAGAAGAGCATAAAGAACTGCTGCAATGGCTTTTGAAATACTCCGAAGAAAAAGTAGAAGGAGGAAAGAGCTGGAATATATATGGTAAAGACAGTGATAAAGGTGATATTAAAGAACTTGCACGCGAACTGACAAAAGAGAATTATAAACTGTTCAGGGAATATATATTATCTGTGACCGCCGACAAATCTTTATTCAGAAACTATTTAAAAGAATTAAAAAAAATACGGCTGGATTTCGAGAAAAGATTACAGGACATAGGAACAACTGCTATCGGCATCATATCCGATGCCGGTTTAAAAACCTCAGATTTCAAGAACGGCGCGACCTCTGGTTGTAATTTCTTCAACAAAATGGCCGAAAAAAAATGGAACAAAAACATTGTAGAACCGCCCAAAGCACGTTTTACGTCCCTGGAAGACGAAAAGAACAACTGGTTCGTCAAAACATCTCCCCATAAAGCCGCAATACTATCCATATATCCTTCATTGAACCCCCTCGTCAAAGAGACCCTACTCCTGTTCAATACAGAATATAAAACATACATGACCGCCGTTGAAACATCCAAATACCTTTATGCGCTGGGAATACTGATCGATATAGACAAACGGATCGAGGATTACGAAAAAGAACATAACATACTCTTGTTGTCCGATACATCTGAAATATTGAACAGTATAATCAATGAAAACGATACTCCGTTTATATATGAAAAAACCGGAACTCAGATCGACCATTTCATGATCGATGAATTCCAGGACACCTCACGGCTTCAATGGAAAAATTTTGCACCACTCATTCATGAAAGTCAAAGTCACAATCGCGACAACATGATAGTAGGTGATGTAAAACAAAGTATTTACCGATGGAGAAACTCCGACTGGAAATTACTAAACAACGAACTATCCCAGGAATTTTCGCCTTCTCAACGGGTTGATAAAGTCATGGATACAAACTGGAGAAGCTGCGCGAATATTATACGATTTAATAATGCATTTTTTTATAATGCAGCATCCAGATTGCAAAATAATTTAACCGAAATTATTGACCCTAAAGAAAAAAAAATTCCTGCCATAACAGACGCGTATGCGGATATCTATCAAAATATTCCTTCTAAAAAAAGAAATAATGAAGGATATGTAGAACTGAAAATGCTCGCGGATTCCTCTGAAAATTCATATCAGGAAAATGTACTGCAACGGATACCGGATATATTAAAAGAACTGCAGGACCGAGGAAGAAAGCTCAAAGATATCGCATTCCTGGTACGAACAGGAAATCAAGGTAAACAAATCGTCGACCTGCTGTTGGATCTCAATGCAAAAAATACCGATGACAAATACCGTTTTGATGTAATATCCAATGAGTCTCTTCTATTAAAAAATGCACCCGTTATAAAATTAATTACGGGGATTTTACAATATCTTCAGAATCCAGATAACGAATTAAACTGCATTCTCGCCTTTTTCGAATATGAAATATCGAGAAAAAAGAGCACAGCAGAAACCGCTATAAAAAATTATTTCCGAAGAAAAGAACATAAAGAACCTGTTTTCGATAAAGAAGTTTCGGACAGATTAATAGTAATAAGCCAGGAACCTCTATTCGAAATGTGCGAACAAATTATTGAATTATTCACCAAAAACAGTTTAAAGTCCGAAGAAAACGTATATATACAAGCATTCCAAGATATGATACTGGAATATACGTCATCCCATCCAGCCGATCTCTACTCTTTTCTTCAATGGTGGAACCATACCGGAAGTTCACGAGCCATCAGCACGCCGGAGTCCCAAGATGCGATACAAGTCATAACGATACATAAATCTAAAGGGCTGGAATTTAAAACCGTGATCATACCTTTTTGTGATTGGAGTATTGACCACGATACGAACAAAACGAACCTGATATGGTGCCGGACACATGAAGCTCCGTTCAACGAATTACCGGTAGTCCCGTTAAAATATGGAAATAATCTGAGTTTAACACAATACGCCGAAGATTATTATCTGGAAAAACTCCATGCATACATTGACAATTTAAATCTGGCCTACGTAGCCTTCACCAGGGCACAAGAAGAATTATTTATATTCTCACCTTTTCCTGCTCCCAAAAGTACAACCATAAATATAGGGCACTTATTATACGAATGCATTTTTTCCGGCAACACCAACTGCCGCTCACAAGCAACTCAAGCACTGATAACACTAAAAGACTATATAACCGAACAAGAAGATGACGTCATTACCCTCACTTTAGGAGAAAAAATATCTCTCGCTCCCCATCCTGCCGAAAAACAAATAAAAGAAAATAAGCTTCCTGAATACTTGACAATTCTTCCCGGCAAAAGATTACACCTGAGATTACAAGGAAAAAGTCTTTTCCAGGGACAAAATATCCGGGAATACGGGACGCTGATGCATGAATTACTCAGTTCCATTCATTCACATGAAGATATCGGAGAAGTTGTAGACCGGTACACATTATCAGGAATCCTGTCAAAAGAGCAAGCAATAAATGTGAAAAAACAAATTTTTCAATGGATATCATCTCCCGAAGTTTCAGAATGGTTCGATCCCCGAAAAGAAATATTGACAGAAACAGGCATCTTACAGAAAGAAGGCAGTTTCTACCGGCCCGACAGGGTTATAATCGGGAATGATAAGGTCACAGTCATTGACTATAAATTCGGTCAATCGGAAAATTCAAAATATATGAAACAAATCCGCAATTATATAGACCTGATAAAAAAAATAGGCTATCCGCAAGTCGAAGGAATTATATGGTATCCCGAATCGGGTAAACTTATACGGACATGAAAAAGGCGCATTCAATGAATGCGCCTTTTCTATTTTTCAACCCGATTATGCTTCGTGGATTGCTTCCTGAGGACATACCGATGCGCAAGAACCGCAATCAATACATTTGTTAGGATCAATTGAATAAATATCGCCTTCAGAAATTGCATCCTGAGGACATTCGCTGATGCATGATCCGCATGCAACGCAGTCATCTGTAATTACGTAAGCCATTGTTTAAAATTTTAAGTGTTATATTTAGTTCTTATATTGTAGCGCAAAAATAATAGTTTTCTTTTTACAAAGAAATAAAAGCTGCTATTTTCTCATAAATTATAACTCTATTGATCCCATACAAAACTATTTTTCTTTTTTATTTCATATTCTTTATATTTATATTTTTCTATATAACAAGATGTAAAAAAAAGCTATAATTTGCAAGTTCTGTAAACTTTAAAAACCAACCTCCAAAAAAAAATACATTTAATATATATAGTATTAGAATTTTCATTATTTTTGCAACGAAGTTTATAAAGCGTTTTTTATTATTTTATAAAGAGGTTGCATTATCAGTGGCGACATTGATTTTCTTATATATACAAAACTAAAACAGGAATTCTGTATAAAGTGTTTACATATAAGTCTTGGTAAAGATGAAAAATGTAACATATAGTAATTTTGATTAATTAAAAGAAATAAGAACATGGCTCTTAAAAATTATTTCTCTAAGTTTATTGCCCACAGATACTTAAATCGTTGGATTATTTTATTCGTAGACATATTTCTATCGTTATTAAGTACATTATCCGCTTACCTGCTTATCACTTATGTTGCCGGAAACATTATCCCGCATAAATACATTTTCGGCATTATGGGATTGTCTATATTATGTAGCCTGCTTTCTTTTCTCTTCTGGAGAACATATCGCAGTATAATAAGGCACAGCACTTTTAAGGAGATATGGAAAACAGCCATATCCTTATTCACCAAAGACCTGCTCTTTTTTATAGTTGCCGTTTATTCAGTCAGCAGCATATCATATCATTGGATAATATTATTTGCTATAATAGATTTTATGATATCCCTGTTCCTGCTTTTGGGACTTCGGGTAGGGCTTATAGCACTATATGATTTCGTCATTTCTCATTCTTCAAATCATCCGCGGCAAAAGAGGATTTTGATATTCGGGACCGACAATGAAGCCGCCAGCATAGCCTCAGGATTCAGACACTCTCCCATCCAGGGATATACGATCGCCGGTTTTTTGAATACCGACGGCAAAACATCCGCTCTCAACATCTCGGGCTTCAATGTTTATCAAGCGAATGACGCCGACTCTTTCAAACGGCTAATAAAAGGACAAAACATACAAGCTATACTTTTCTCAAGCAACAAAGTAGCAAGAAATGAAAAAGAACATATTCTAAGCTATTGCAAAGAACTCAAAATACAGGTATTGGTTGTTCCCGAACTGGACGAACTTAAAACGGGAAAAAACGTAACTCACAACATTCGGGAAATACGTATCGAAGACCTTCTGGGACGTGAAGAAATAAAAGTCACTATGGAGGAAATAATCTCCAATTTCAAAGATAAAACCGTCATGGTAACGGGAGCTGCAGGTTCTATCGGAAGCGAATTATGCCGTCAGTTAGCCACATTTGGCATAAAAAAACTTATTCTCTTCGATTCAGCCGAAACGCCAATGCATACATTTCGCCTGGAATTGGAAGAAAAATATCCCGAGCTCAATTTTGTCCCTTGTATCGGTGACGTACGCCTCCTCGCACGAGTCGATTTTGCTTACCGTAAATATCGTCCTGACATCGTATTTCACGCTGCCGCCTATAAACACGTCCCTTTAATGGAAGAAAACCCCTGCGAAGCCATTCGGGTAAATGTTCATGGCACACGCAACGTAGCCGACCTCGCTGTAAAATACGGAGTAAAACGCTTCATTATGGTTTCCACAGATAAAGCCGTTAATCCGTCCAACATTATGGGAGCATCTAAACGTTTGGCTGAAATATATATACAAAGTCTTAGCATTGCAATAGGAGAAGGAAAAATCGAAGGTGAGACCAAATTCATTACAACACGTTTCGGTAATGTATTAGGAAGCAACGGATCTGTCATTCCTCGCTTCCGGGCACAAATAAATGAAGGAGGCCCTGTTACTGTAACCCATCCTGATATTATTCGATATTTTATGACCATTCCCGAAGCGTGCCGCCTGGTTATGGAAGCCGCCACCATGGGAAAAGGTGCGGAGATATTTATTTTTGAAATGGGAGAGCCCGTTAAAATAGCCGATATGGCACGCCGTATGATAGAACTGGCCGGATTCGAACCCGATATCGACATCAAAATAAAATATACAGGACTGCGCCCGGGTGAAAAATTATATGAAGAATTACTGAGCGATGAAGAAAATACAAAACCGACGCGCCATCCTAAGATACGGATTGCACACGTACGTGAATATGATTATCCCATCGTTTCAAAAGAAATAGAAATTGTAGAAGAATATGCAAGAATAGTCAATATTCCGGCAACAGTCCGCAAAATGAAAGAAATTGTTCCCGAATTTAAATCAAGAAATTCAGTCTATGAACAATATGATAAAAAAGAAGAAAAGGCCGAAATTGTGAATAATCATTAAAAACTGCCCTTAACCTTGCTATCATTTTAAAAACATGCGTTAATTTCATGAGCTTTTAGCGATATTGTTAAAAGAAACTTTGTTATGACTAAAATTAAAATGCCGAAGATATGAAATCATACCTATATGTAATCGGTTTATTTTTGCTGATTACGACAGCATGCAATTCCTCAAAAAAAGTAATATACCTGCAAAACGGGGATACAATGAAAATTGAAGAAATAGTTCCTCAAGAAATTCACATACAACAAAACGATCTGTTAGGAATTACAGTAAACAGTAAAAATGCAGAATTGGCACTTCCTTTCAATATGCCGACTGTTGCTTATCAGGCAGGCACAAACGGAAATGTATCCGGGACTCAGGCCCTACAAGGGTATCTGGTAGACGAACAGGGAAATATAAATTTTCCGATACTGGGCACTATTCATGTAGAAGGTCTCACCCGTAGCCAGCTGACGCATTTATTGGAACAAAAGCTAAAAAACGGGAACTACATAAAAGACCCGGTAGTCACTGTAAAGTTCCTCAATTTTAAAATATCGGTAATTGGAGAAGTAAACCAACCCGGCTCTTTCCCTATCTCCAATGAAAGAGTAACCATACTCGACGCCTTAAGTATGGCAGGAGATCTAACAATTTATGGGAAACGCGACCGTGTTGCAGTAATAAGAGAAATTGACGGCAAACGGTCCATTACCTATAACGATTTGAGAAATACCGATCTGTTTAAGTCCCCCACTTATTATTTACAACAAAACGACGTTATATACGTAGAGCCGAATAGCAGAAAAGCAGAACAACAAAACATCAACCAAAATAACAGTATTGGGGTATGGATATCCATACTTTCATTCTTAACAACACTAGGAATTCTCATTTTTAAATAACTTCCAACCATGAGCGAACAAAATATAAATCAACCTCAACAAAACGCACCGGCTGAAGAAGAAATAAATCTGCGCGACATACTCGATCTGCTGATCTCCCAATGGAAATGGTTTGCACTGTCGATCTGTATTTGTTTGGGAATAGCCTTTTTATATTTGAAGCAAGCCACCCCCATTTATACCCGTACAGCCTCTGTAATGATTAAGGACGACCGACGGGGAGGCGCTATCACCGAATCTGCAGCATTTCAGGAGTTGGGAGCATTTAATATCAAAAGCAACGTAGATAACGAAATACTTCTTTTCGAATCGAAAAGATTAATGGAAGAAGTCGTCCGTCTATTAAAATTAGACGTCAATTATACCGAAGATATGGGATTACAGACAATAGATTTATACCGTAATACTCCTATTGAAGTATCTTTTGTAGATGACGATGATAAAAGCTACTCCGGATTCACAGCCAAAAAGAAAGGAAAAGAAATCTATCTGTCCGATCTCCGTACGTCAGCACAAGTATCCGACATAGACCGTGATTTAACAATCAAAGCATCTCTTTATGATACAATATCCACTCCCATCGGAAAATTGGTTATCAAACCCACTCCTTACTTCGACTCCTGGAAAAATGAAATAAGAATAAGCAAAAACCCCGTAAAAGCAGTCGCCGCGTCTTACAAAGGAAGAATGAATGTTTCCCTTATTGGCAAGACGACCAGCTCCGTCTCCATTACCTTACAAGATCCGAATCCCAAGCGGGCTGAAGATGTCATAAACACACTCATAGACGTTTACAACCTGGACGGCACGAATGACAAAAAAAAGGTGGCTGAAAGTACGGCAAATTTCATTGACGAGCGCTTGCTTATCATCGGCAAAGAACTCGGAGAAGTAGATAGTGAGATAGCCAACTTTAAAAGTACAAACAAACTTACGGATATTTCCTCCGAGGCACAATCTCAATTACAACAAAGTTCCGCGTTTAAGAAAGAGGGACTTAGTCTGGAAAATCAAATAAATCTGGCTTTATTTATAAAAGAGTATCTGTCCGACGAAAAACATGTCTCAGAACTTTTACCTGCAAATACGGGTGTTGCCGATTTGGGAATTAACGAACAAATAAAAGAATATAACACCCTTTTATTAAACAGAGACAGACTGATAGCCAATTCCGGAAATAACAGCCCTGTCGTTCAGGATTTAAATAGCTCATTGGTTTCAATGCGCAAGAGCTTATTGCGGTCTGTAGACAATCTACTGGCATCACTGAAAATTTCTATGGAACAAATCCGGGAACAAGAAAACCGTACGATGAACCGTATCGCATCCGTACCTTCCCAGGAAAAAGCTGTTATCAGTATTACGCGTCAGCAAAAAATCAAAGAAGAATTATACCTTTATCTGTTAAATAAACGGGAAGAAAATGCCCTGAGCATGGCTATTACAGAGAACAACGCCCGTATTATAGACGAAGCCGCTGGCAGTAACACGCCTATTGCCCCTAAAAAAGCTGTTGTTCTGTTAGCTGCGTTAATCATAGGATGTATTATTCCTGCCGCTATTATCTATTTACGTATCATTCTCAACAATACAGTCCGTTCCCGAAAAGATATAGAAGATAAACTATCCGTACCGTTTCTGGGAGAAGTACCTATGGCAGATGGTTCTTCCGATGACAATATAGTTGTAAAAGAAAACGGCATAGACAGTACATCGGAAGCATTCCGTATTATCCGTACCAATATGGAATTCATGAAGATGTCCCATGATATGAAAGTTATTCAGTTTACTTCGGCCAATCCGGGTTCAGGTAAAACATTCGTAGCGTCGAACCTAGCCATGACATTAGCTTTATCTTCCAAAAAAGTCGTCATAATCGACCTCGATTTACGTAAAAGGACTCTGAGTAAATCTTTAAAAAGCAGTAAAAACGGTATAACCAGTTATCTTTCAGGACAAGCCAGCATTAATGATATTCTCCATAAGGGCGAGCACGAGAATCTTTACGTAATTAACGCAGGGCCTTTGCCTCCGAATCCGGCAGAACTTCTACTAAGTAAAAAACTGGAAGATCTTATTGCCGAACTCAAAACGCAATTCGAATATATAATTCTGGATAACGTACCATCTACAATGGTTGCCGATGCCGCTATAGTAAATAGAGTAAGTGATCTGACCATATATGTTATTCGTCAAGGACTTATGGATCGACGTCAGCTTCCTGAAATAGAAAGATTATATACTGAGCACAAATTTACCAATATGTGCATCATACTGAACGGAATCAAATTCGGCCGTACGGGATATGGATACGGTTACGGGTATGGGTACGGATATGGTTACGGGTATGGATACGGATATGGAAACGAACACCAACATAAGAAAAAAGGATTATTTTCCTTTCTCAAAAGGAAAAAATAATAACCGATTAAAAAATGCCGTTAATTCTAAAGAACGGCATTTTTTATTGGCAGCATTTAAATTAAGCGCAATAATTCAAACTTCGAACCGTTCTATTGTTAGTAACTTATATACAATGAATGTATCCCGATATACTGTTTTAATTCTGACGGTACTATTGCCGTTTTGTACTTTTGCCCAGAATAGGAAAGTGCAGAATTTGCCATACGCCGATTTAAAACGCATTCATCTGGGATTTTCAGTAGGAACTCACATACAAGACCTCACATTCACACATTCCGGGAATATGAATGGGAACGGAGAAGTCTGGTTCATGGAAGTACCCGAATTCTCTCCGGGATTTTCTGTAAACCTTACCGGAGACCTGTATTTGTGTGATCATTTAAACCTTCGGTTTACACCAGGTATGTATTTCGGCAACAAGACCGTCAAAATGAGAGAAGAAACATCCGGCGAATATGTTATTCAGGACATAAAATCTAATTATGTAGTTTTACCTGTGGATATAAAATTCAGCTCCAAACGATATAACAATTACAGACCTTACCTGACAGGAGGTATCATGGGAACATTCGATGTTTCGAAAAAACGGAGTGAATACCTGAAGCTCAATACATTTGACTTTTATTTGAGCATAGGATTCGGATGTGACTTATACCTTCCATTCTTTAAACTTATTCCTGAACTGAAATTTTGTTTCGGCCTCACCGATGTGATCAATCATAAGCGGAAAGACCTGACAGACCCGCTAAATATAAAATATACAGATGCCTTAAAAAAGGCCGCCTCCAATATGGTTGTCCTTACTTTCTATTTCGAATAACCATATTTTTAGACATCGCTTTATCATATTTCTCCGGCATAAAAAACAAATATCGGCTTATGTGTAACGAAATTGCTCTTTGACAAAAAGAGCTAAAAAAACTTTCCCGCATAAACAATACGAATTTTTATATTTTCAAGTATATTTGTTGGATATTATTAATTCTTCCCAAACGAAATATGGCAAAAATAGGATCAGTCTTGACAAGTGTCGGAAAAAAAGCTCTGTTATGCGGTTCCGGCGAATTAGGTAAAGAAGTAGCTATCGAGTTGCAACGTTACGGAGTAGAGGTGATAGCCCTCGATAAATACCCCCATGCACCAGCTATGCAAATAGCCCACCGCAATTACGTAATTTCTATGCTGGACGGTAAAAAATTACGGGAAATTATTGAAAAAGAACATCCGGACCATATCATCCCGGAAGTAGAAGCTATTGCTACCGACACATTGGTCGCCTTGGAAAAAGAAGGATTTTCTGTATCACCAACAGCCCGGGCTGCATATCTCACCATGAACCGGGAAGGCATACGCAGATTAGCTGCCGAAGAATTAAAAATACCCACATCCCCTTATCGTTTCGCATCCACACGCGAAGAATTTGAAGAGGCCGTCAGGACCGTAGGAATTCCATGTGTTGTAAAGCCCATCATGAGTTCATCGGGGCACGGCCAAAGCGTTATACGTTCTACCGAAGACATTGATAATTCCTGGCATTATGCACAAGAAGGAGGACGAGCCGGAGCCGGCCGTGTTATCGTAGAAGGATTCGTAAAATTCGACTACGAGATCACGTTACTTACAGTAAGGCATTCTGCCGGAACCTCATTTCTCAAACCTATTGGTCATATTCAGGTTGACGGAGATTACCGGGAGTCCTGGCAACCGCAGGCGATGTCTCCTATAGCATTAAAAAAAGCACAGGAAATTGCAAAAAAAGTAACGGATGCCTTGGGAGGATTCGGAATTTTCGGAGTCGAACTTTTTATACAAGGAGAAGATGTCTTGTTCAGTGAAGTTTCTCCACGACCCCATGATACAGGAATGGTTACAATGATCTCACAAGATCAATCAGAGTTTGCATTACATGCAAAAGCCATACTCGGATTACCAGTACCGGGAATACGTTTCTACGGCCCCTCTGCTTCACGGGCAATTGTTATTGAAGGAGATACGGATAAAGTAGAGTTTGATAACCTGGAAAATGTCTTGAGCGAAGAAGATGTACAAATTCGTATATTTGGAAAGCCGGAAGTAACAGGACACCGTAGATTCGGTGTTATTCTTGCTTTAGCAGACACAGTAGAAAACGCCCGGGCAAAGGCGGATAGAGCCTACAAAAAATTAAAGATAAATATTTTACCCCGATAATTAATTTTATAATTCCGGAAAAGGATAGACTGGTAAATAAAATATCAGGTATATCCTTTTCATTTATTCTGTCAATCTATAACGGCATTGCCAGCTTAAGTATAGCCCGCAATATACGTTATATTAAAAAACACATAAAATTCCAGATATATAATCTCTATCATTTTTCCTTCAAAGAATCCAAATGTAAAATAACCTCCAGAACGTAAAATCAGGGAATAATATATATAATTAAAACATATTTATCTCATTTTCAAATTAATAAAAAGGGTATTTTAACACAAAAATAATATCGGAATCTTTAAATTTACAAATTCAAATAATTATTCATTTTTTTAATTCAGGTATCATGCGTACATTATCAATTTCAGGTATAATATTTATACTTCTTTTCTCAATGCATCAACAGATATATGCAAATGAAATTCCGGCAATAACCATACAAATGGATGAAGCCGGCACATTACCATCAAAAATCCCGGCGGATAAAAAGGACCTGATCACAGATCTCACTATTACAGGACCCATAAACGGAACCGACATTCGGTTTATCCGTGAAATGATCGGTAAAGATAAAGAAGACCATAATACATCCGGAAAACTCACAAGGCTAAACTTATCAAACGCCCGAATAGTAGAGGGTGGAAACTATTACGTTGTTTTCGGGCTTAATTTCGGTGACGGTGAGTATTATGAGACATCAGATGACGTCATCGGCGGATATATGTTTTATTATTGCAAACAACTAACCGAACTGATTTTACCGGAAAGTATAAAAGCTATCGCACCCCACGCATTTGAATCCTGCACAGGACTAAAATCTATAATTATTCCTCCCGGAGTAAAAAAAATACAAAAAGCAGTTTTCACCCGTTGTTCAAATATGACTACAATTTCCCTGCCACAAAATCTGGAAGAACTGGGAGAAAGTGCTTTTTCTTACTGTAATAGTTTAACCTCAATATCCATTCCGGGAGGAATTAAAATCTTGAAGAAAGAAACATTCAGCGGTTGTAACAGCTTGGAGAGTATATCCATCCCCGACAATATTATTACGCTCGAAACATCTGTCTTCAATGACTGTTCAGCATTGAGAACCATAGAAATAGGAAATAATGTCACGACTATTGAACCTGCCAATCAATTTTGTGGGTTAGAAAATCTGACCCAATTTATCGTAAAAGGAGGAAACACCAGTTATTGTTCCATAGATGGTGTTCTGTTCTCAAAAGACAAAAAAACACTTATAACTTATCCTGCTGCACACTCTACTGAATATACTATTCCCAACAGCGTTACAACTATTGCCGAAACAGCCTTTTTAAACTCTTCTAAACTAAAATCTGTTACGATTCCGAACAGTGTTGAAAATATCCAGAATCAAGCATTTATGGAATGCAGCGGTTTAGTGACGTTAAACATACCGGACCATGTAAAGACCATCGGAGATTATACATTCTCCGGATGTACCAATTTAACTTCGGTAAATGTCCCGAATAGCGTATCGGATTTAGGAGAAGGCGCTTTTTACAATTGTTCAGAATTAGCTTCCGTAACTTTCGGTAGTAGTATATCTTCCCTCAAAGAGTATCTTTTCCGGAATTGTGCAAAATTAACTGCATTGATCATTCCTCAAAACATAAAAACAATCAGTAACAGCGCTTTTTCTGGTTGTTTAGGCCTGCAAGAGATACATTGTTTAAGTTCTGTACCTCCCGTCGTAAATGAATATTTTTATTTAATTCCCCAGAACATAAAACTTTATGTTCCTAAAGGATCATATCCATCCTATTGGCTTGCCAGAGGTTGGGAAAAAATGGATATTGTTGAAGAAGAACAAGGAGATTATGACATCCATTTCCGTGTATCTGTTTCCACAAACCGCGGAGGCACTATTCTGATTGGTGACCAGACAGTAAGCTCTGCAAACATAAAAAAAGGAGAAGCCGTTTCAATAAAAATCGTCCCCGACAAGGAGCATGAAATTGACCGGGTAATATTAAACGGAAAAAATATTACTGCCGAAATAAAAAATCAGACTTACACCCTATCGTCCATTAATGAAGATCTTGCATTCAACATTATGTTCAGGGAACTCCCAGTCTATCTTTTCTTTCAACATGCCGATAACGGACAAATAAAACAGATCGTTCAAAAAGGAGATTCATATTCCTATCAAATCATCCCGGCCGAAAACTGGCGTATACATAGCGTTACCTTTAACGGAAATATCGTTACGGATGAACTTACTGAAGACAATATTTTTACAACTCCTTCCATAAGCGAAAATTCATATTTAAACGTTACATTTGAAAATACCGGCGGAACCGCTCATATTCCTGCATATAGCGATATGAAAGTTTATTCTGCCTACGGTAAATTAATCATCGAGAATCTTCACATCAATGATAAAATATCAATTTACAACGAGTCAGGTATATTGATAAAGAAATTCTCGGCAATTCGGGAAAAAGAAGAAATAAAATTGCCTGCCCATCAGATATATATGATTAAAGGAAACGGTAAAGCCATAAAAGTCATACTATAAATAAAGATAACGATATAAATGCCAGAACACGGTTAAAAACCGATCAGGAACATTTAGTACATAAAAAACTCGTCTAAATTAGACGAGTTTTTTATTATGATTATTTTATAACGACAATTTACTATATACACATTATGTATTAAAAAAACACTTTCGAACTTCGGAATCTTATCTTACACCTCATTTTTTATTCGTAAATGCCTGCTTTATTTTATCTTTTAATCTTAGCCGTTCAATATCTTCCTCATCCAATTCCATCTCGATCATTACCTTCGTTTTAGCCTTCTTGCCAGCAAAATTTGTCTTATCAGAATTTATCTGATTCTTACGAATCGAATATAACTGGGCAAAATCATAATCCAAAGCCAAAGAAACTTTATACAAAGTATCGGTATCTATACTTTTGCGAGTCAGCATATAATCAATACTTTGAGGTTTAACAAACAATCTTCTGGCAAGTTCTGCTTTTGTTACCTGCCTTTCTATCATTTTTCTTTTTATAATCTCACCTATATATATATTACTCAATTCCATCATATAAAAATACGACAAATAAGTGAGATAAAAGTTGAGTAAAAACACAGATTATCTGAATACGATTCAAATATTTTCAAAATTTGTTTGCATTTATAAGATATATTTTTATATCTTTGCAATTCATTCCAATGAATGAATTATATATCTGAAATCCTACTGAATTAGGAAAAAACGCCTGACAGAGACTGTCATGCACACAACTTATTTTATACCCAAAGAGGCCTATTGTTGTGAAACAAAGGGCCTCATTTTTATTTAAAAAATATCTTAATATTTTTATTGTTGAATTATTTTCTCTGATACGACAGTTTATTTACCGTATTCCTCTAAATAAACATCAGCAGCTTCGGCCAATTCATCATACCAGCTTTTACCAAACTTACGAATAAGCGGCTCTTTCAAAAACTCGTATACTCTTATCTTTTCCTGTCTTCCGAGAACTTCCGCAGCTTTACATATTTTCCATCGGTTATAATTAACGGCTGTAAAATCTGCATAACGTTTACAACGGATCGGATAAAGATGGCAGGATATAGGTTTATAAAAATCTATTTTACCTTCCTTATAAGCTTTTTCGATAGCACATTTGCACACTCCATCCGGTTCGTAACAAGTAAAAACACAATCTTTACCATTGACGATAGAGGTAACCAGATCTCCTTCTTCATCAATATAGGCTACGCCCTGTTTTTCAATGACAGCTTTTGCTGCCGGTGTAAGATCATCCCAAATAACGGGAAGTATCTCCTGTATCTTTCTGCGCTCATCTTCTCCCAAAGGAGCACCGGCATCCCCTTCGATACAGCATGCACCCAAACATTTTTCCAGATTACAGATAAAAAAACGTTCGATAACGTCCAAGCTCACAAGAGTATCTTTGATTTGCAACATGAATTCTTCAGATGTAGTTTCCACAAATATATCATTTCTAAAAAGATTATACAATGATGAGAAGAAAAAACAAGGCTGCCGAACGACAGCCTTGTTATCTCCGGCATACTGCCCGTCTTCTATTTTATAAGATTCTTCCCTGTCATTTCAGAAGGCTGATCCATTCCCATAATATGCAATACCGAAGGGGCTACATCTGCCAAGATGCCGTCAGATATCCGGGCATCTTTATTTTCGGTCACATATACACAAGGAACCGGATTCAAAGAGTGAGCCGTATTCGGCGTACCGTCTGCATTTACAGCATTGTCCGCATTACCATGATCAGCTATAATAATAACTTCATACCCGTTTGCTTTCGCAGCTTCCACCGTATCTTTCACACAAGCATCTACAGCAACAACTGCTTTCTCAATAGCTTCATAAACTCCGGTGTGACCTACCATATCTCCATTAGCATAATTCACTACGATAAAGTCATATTTATTCTCATTTATAGCAGCAACTAATTTATCTTTTACTTCGTATGCACTCATTTCCGGTTTTAAATCATACGTAGCGACTTTAGGAGAAGCAACCAAAATACGTTCTTCTCCCTCATAAGGAGTTTCACGGCCACCGTTAAAGAAGAAGGTCACATGAGCATATTTTTCTGTTTCTGCTATATGCAACTGTGACTTTTTCTCTTTCGAAAGATATTCGCCTAATGTATTTTGAACATTCTCTTTATCGAAAAGAATATGAACACCTTTAAAAGATGCATCATAAGGAGTCATACAATAGTATTGCAATCCGGGAATCGTATGCATCCCCGCATCCGGCATATCCTGCTGCGTAAGAACAATAGTCAGCTCTTTAGCCCTGTCGTTACGGTAATTAAAAAATATAACTACATCACCTTCTTTGATAGTTCCGTCGAAGCCGGCATTGACTATCGGTTTCACAAACTCGTCCGTAACCCCGGCATCATAAGAATCCTGCATAGCTTTTACCATATCGGAAGCAGCAGTACCCTTACCGTTAACAAGAAGGTCATAAGCTTCTTTTACACGTTCCCAGCGTTTATCCCGGTCCATTGCATAATAACGGCCTATAATAGAAGCTATTTTACCCGTTGATTTGGCGCAATAGGCTTCCAATTCTTCTATAAACCCTTTTCCACTTTTCGGATCGGTATCACGACCATCCATAAAACAATGGATGAAAGCGTTTTCCAGACCATATTCCTTGGCAATATCACATAATTTAAACAAATGATCTAAAGAGCTGTGTACCCCTCCGTCCGAAGTCAGTCCCATAAAATGTATGTTCTTTCCCTTTTCTTTCGCATAGGAAAAAGCCGATACAATCTCCTTATTTTTTAAAATCGAATTATCAGCACAAGCCTTGTTTATCTTAACCAGGTCCTGATATACGACACGTCCCGCACCTATATTCAGGTGACCTACTTCGGAGTTTCCCATCTGGCCGTCGGGCAATCCTACATTCTCCCCACTCGCCTGTAGCTGGGAATTGGGATATGTTTTCAAAAGGTAATCCCAATAAGGAGTAGAAGTATTAAATATAACATCCGATTCGGAATGGTTACCTATTCCCCATCCGTCAAGAATCATTAAAAGTGCTTTTTTACCCATAATCTTTAAATTTAATATATCATTATTTTTTGTGTTTCACTTTACATATAAAATCATCACCCGTTTACCCCTTAATAAAAAGGCTAAAGAGGCCTGACGTTTCCCCGTAAAAATTCCTCTTTGAAAATAATATAAGCGAACATTTTATTGAGATATAAATAAAAATATTTACCTGTTTCATATATCTTACTCAGATTTTTGTACTTCTCTTGTACTAAAACCCCGCCACCGGAAACCGTTAAAAACCTTCATAAAAATAATATTCCTTATACACAGGAAAAGCCCCGCCTTCACACATTTTCAAAAAATATTCAGGAGAAAGCCTTCGTGATTTCCACATCCCGTGAAAAGAAAATACCAACAATGAAAAAAATGCCTCATTGTGTTCAACAAACTTCCTTCGTCCTGTAGGATAGACAGAACAACCAAGACTAACAATGAAGAATATACACAAGCCATAAACCTTTCATCACCTTACACCGGCGAGAATGAAACCTTCTAAATTCCCGATAAACTTCTTCATTCAAAAGGGTGGGCATTAACAAACAGCTTCTCCATAAATATTACTTCAACATATCAATACCATTCAGCATTGACGGCACAAAGGTAAGAAAAAAAGTAATAAAATATCTTGATTCAGGAAACCGTAAGTAAAAGAAAAAAATAGAATTAACTATCTTTGCAGGCCAAAATGAAAATTATAATTACATGAAATCTATCAAAGGATTATTGTTTGCTATTGTCTCCTCTGCCACATTCGGTCTCATTCCTTTATTCGCTATCCCCGCCATTCAGGCAGGCGTAGCCCTCAATTCCGTTTTATTCTATCGTTTCTTTATTTCCGCCGCTGTTGTAGGCGTAATCCTCCTTTTCAGAAAAACCGACTTACGCATCACACTAAAAGAATTTATCACGGTATTTATTTTAGGATTTTTCTACGCCGGCACAGCCTTATTACTGACCGAAGCATATTTTTACATACCAAGTGGAGTAGCAACCACCATACATTTTCTGTATCCGGTCGTCGTTACCCTTATTATGATATTATTTTTTAAAGATAAGGCTTCCGTCCCGGTAATAATTGCAACAGCATTAGCCGTCACAGGGGTCTATCTGTTAAGTAGAGGAGAGGGAAGCGGTTCTGTCCATATGACAGGAATTATCCTGGCACTCATAACCGTTATCATGTATGCATTTTACATCATAGGGGTTAATAAATCATGCGTTAATAAAATGGACGGACTAAAAATGACCTTTTATGTTCTTTTTTCATGTGCTGTCATATTCCTCATCAACGCAGTCATACGGGATGGATTTATATCGGGCATACCTTCGGCAAAAGCATGGGCCGATATTATTCTGCTGGCTTTAATTCCCACTCTCGTATCCGATTTCACTTTAATACTGGCCGTACAGCGCATAGGTTCCACCACAACGGCCGTACTCGGATGCATGGAACCGGTAACCGCCGTAAGTATGGGAGTGCTCTTCTTGCACGAACCATGTGGAATTCCGCAGTTTACAGGTATTGCAATCACACTGGTCGCCGTAACGACTGTCATTATAGCCAGTAATCCGCAAGCCTTTAAAAATGGTATAAAGCTGTTTCCCGCTCTTATACCAGTCAGAAAAAAATTACCGAAGTAAAAAACATTCTTACAAAATAAAAACCGCAACAGAAAATCTGTTACGGTTTTTATATAGCCTTCGGAGCAGAGATTAGACTCTCTTTTCTTTGATACGGGCTTTTTTACCGGTAAGCGCACGTAAATAGTACAATTTAGCACGACGTACTTTACCAACTTTATTTACAGTAATGCTTTCGATGAAAGGAGATTCGATGGGAAAAATTCTTTCCACCCCGATATTCTCAGACATCTTACGTACCGTAAAACGCTTTTTATCACCGTGTCCGGATATACGGATAACAACACCGCGATACTGCTGTATACGTTCTTTATTACCCTCCTTGATACGGTATGCAACAGTAACAGTATCACCACTCTTAAACGAGGGATGTTCTTTACCTGTTGCGAATGCTTCTTCTGCAATCTTAACTAAATCCATTTTTAATAGCTATTTAAAATGTTCATAATGAAACGTAATATAACAGGCAACTTGTCCTGCCAGAGATTACGAAAAGCGGTGCAAAGTAACAATTTTTTTCAGTAATAAACAAGCATAATACTTTTATTTTTAATAACAAATGCAACAATACCTTCCTTGCAACAATCCTGTAATAAAATAACGTTAATAAACTAAAGCGACTTCCCGATTCCGGCAAAATTCGTTATTTTCGCGTAAATATAACGGTGAAAACGGGCATTATCATACCAAAAACACATTGACTTATGAAAAATATCTATCTTTCTCTTCTTCTTTTATTTTGCTACGGAACAAGCTGTATGCTGGCCGCGCAAAAATATCCGGACAAAATAGTCATACTGCACACCAACGACACACATAGCCAGATAGAACCATTACCGCCGAGTGATAAAAAAGCACCGGATATGGGTGGCGTCGTACGGAGAAAAGCATTGATAGACAGCGTAAGGCAAGCCGAAAAAAATGTTTTGCTGGTCGATGCCGGTGATGTATTACAGGGAACGCCCTATTTCACTATTTATAAAGGAGAAGTGGAAATGATGACCATGAACCGGATGGGATATGATGCGGGAACTTTGGGAAACCATGAATTCGACAACGGTATCGACTCCCTCGCTTCATTATTGAAAAAAGCAAATTACGATATTATTTCCTCAAACTATGACGTATCAGGGACGCCGTTGGAAGGAATAATCAAACCTTATATTATAAAAGAAATAGGCGGATTAAAAATAGGTATTTTAGCACTTACAGTAGATCCGGAGAACCTGATTTCAAAAAAGAATTACGATGGCATTAAATTTATTGATCCCATTGAAAGTGCAAACCGCACTGCTTCCAAACTAAAAAAAGAAGGAGCCGACATAATAGTGGCGCTTTCCCATTTAGGCTATGTACCGGAAGAAGGTTCCGGCCGGGTCAAAGACCCTGACATAGCAGCAAACAGTACAGACATAGACATTATTATCGGAGGGCATTCGCACACAGTTATCAATCCAGACGATCCCGATAATCCGTATCCATATAAAGTCGCCAATAAAAACGGCAAGGAAGTTATTATATCACAAACAGGAAAAAGCGGAGCCTATGTCGGCTGCATTACCATACCTTTCACTAAAGAATAAAAATAACCGCATATGAAAACCTTCATAAACATCCGATTATTCATTTACATCGCCATAGGTTCGTCCCTTTTATCTTGCCGTACCGAACAAGTTATTACAGGTCCTATAAAATACGAAGTTCTTTCCGTCGATTCACGCTGGGACACCAGACAGGACACAGCACTTGTACGGGCCTTGGCCCCTTACAAGCAGGCACTCGACAGCACGATGAATATCGTTATTGGACAATCGGCACAAAATATGCCTGTAGATAAACCCGAAAGCCTCATGACCAACTGGACAGCCGATATGGTTAAAGAAGTCGTAGAAAAAATCTCCGGACAAAAATGTGATTTTTCTATCATGAACACCGGAGGCATACGTACCTCTTTAAGAAAAGGAAATGTCACCATAGGAGATATTTTTTCAATATTCCCTTTCGAGAACACTTTAAGCCTGGTAAAAATGAAAGGCAGCGACGTACGTGACCTTTTTGAGATCATTTCCCGAAGAGGGGGAGAAGGAGTAAGCCATGAAATCAGGCTGGTAATCAAAGGAAACAGCACCCAATCAGTCTCCATAGCAGGAAAACCAATCGATGATAATAAAATATACACGATAGCCACCATCGATTATGTAGCCGACGGCAATGACGACATGGTATCATTCAGAAAAGCCACAGAGCGGAAAAATTTCCCAGGTACCATGAGAGACATTACCATAGAGTACATAAAAAAGCTGACAGCGAATAAAAAACCCATAAAATCATCACTCGAAGAACGAATTACAGTAGATAAATAATTTTTTCATGAAAAATAAAATTACTCTTATATTTTTAATCACATTAGCCATAGGATCTTTTTCATTACAAGCCAAAGCACCCTCATTATTCCGGAATGCAGATAAATCGGAAATGAATGAATGGGTGGATTCGGTATTCACCTCATTAACACCGGACGAGCGTATAGGACAACTATTCGTTATGACAGTGAAGACCGGAGACTGGCAAGCTGATAAAAACCAACTTACAAAACTCATTAAAAAATATAAAATCGGAGGCGTATTGTTCAGTCACGGTCTCTCCGAAGAACAGGCACAACTTACAAATTACGGACAATCTATATCTAAAGTTCCTTTATTGATTACCCTGGACGGAGAATGGGGACTTTCCATGAGACTGAAAGATACACCGCGTTTCCCTGTAAATATGATGCTGGGAGCTATCCAGGACGACAGACTTATTTATGAATATGGGCGGGAAGTAGGACGGCAATGCCGCCGGATGGGTATCCATATCAATTTTGCTCCCGTGCTGGACGTCAACAGTAATCCTCTTAATCCCGTTATCGGCCGTCGCTCTTTCGGAGAAGACCCCGAAATGGTAGCCCGTAAAGCTATTACCTACGCTAAAGGATTGGAATCGGCCGGAATAATGGCTGTTGCAAAACATTTTCCGGGTCATGGGGATACATCCGAAGATTCCCATAAAACACTCCCGGAAGTTAATCTGAGTAAAGCTCGCCTCGAAAATTGTGAAATATTACCCTTTAAACGATATATAGATGCAGGCTTATCCGGTATTATGGTAGGCCACCTCAATATACCCGCATTGGACAACAGCACAGGATTACCCACTTCGCTATCACCCCAAATATGTACCGAACTACTTCAGAAAAAACTGGGATTCAAAGGCATCATTTTTACCGATGCATTAGCGATGAAAGGCGCCTCCAACCAACCTTCTGCTGCCTTAAAATCCCTTATAGCCGGAAATGACCTGGCATTGAATCCATCCAATATAGCATCCCAGATCAACGATATCAAAGACGCTCTGAAAAACGGCACTATCTCCCAGGACTTTATTGATGAAAAATGCAAAAAGGTACTGCAATATAAATTTATATTGGGCCTAAGCCATTACGCACCCGTCGAAACGAAAAATCTGATAAATGATCTCAATTCTCCCGAGGCAGAACTGATAAATCGTAAATTAAATGCAGCAGCCATCACGCTCATAAAAAACCAGAAACACCTCATACCCTATAAAGACCTGGCAAATAAGAGTATTACATTAGTAACTTTGGGAAACCCTGAAAAAAACGAATTCTTCAATACCCTTCAAAACTATGCACCTGTGTCCTGGTTTAATATATCGGAAAAAGAAACAAAAAATATCATTGAAGAAAAAATCAGGAATATACGCCGGAACAACCGCGTAATCATCGCGGTGCATACCGACAAAGCAGATAGAATGTTACTTCGTGAAATATGTAATAATAAAGACAATGTCTCGGTCGTATTCTTTATTAACCCGTATCAAATGGCATCTTACAAGGATGTTATTACCAACGCCAGTGCTATCCTTCTGGCATATGAGAATACTTCTCTGGCCCAGGAATATGCCGCTCAGGTATTATTCGGAGGAAGTCCAGCCACCGGTAAAATACCCGTTACATTATCCGGACTGTGCTCACGGGGGACTGGAGAATTAACACAAGTCATTCGCTTAGGTTATTCTATTCCCGAAGACGCAGGTTTAAACAGTTCCTTATTAAGCCGCGTCGATTCTATCATTGAAGACGGAATTTCAAAAAAAGCATTTCCGGGAGCCCAGCTGTTAATCGCCCGGCATGGTAAGATTATTTGCGACCGGGCATATGGCTATTTCGAGTATGACAAAAAACACAAAATAGAACGTTCCGATATATATGACCTGGCATCCGTATCCAAAGCAGCAGGTACATTACCAGCCGTAATGAAAGCCTGGGAAACACATCATATCGCTTTGGATAAACCGCTCAGTCATTACATACCGCAATTAAAAAATTCTGACAAAAAAGAGATGACAGTGCGGGAAGCGTTATACCATGAAACAGGAATGCCGGCAGCTCTCAACACGACAACGATGATAATGGATCCGTCATCTTACCAGGGAGTACTCATAAAAAGAAAAAGAGATTCGGAATATCCCATAAAAATTACCGATGATAGTTATGGAAATAAAAATGCACGTATACGCTCCGATCTGGTCGCACGTGACTCATCCACAACCTATCCTGTAAAACTGGCACACCATTTCTATGGGACTACAGCGTTACACGATTCTGTTATGAACCGGATATATACAATACCTTTGAAATCCGACAAAAATTACCGTTACAGCTGTTTGAATTTTATTCTTTTACAAAATGCCGTCGAAAACTCTACCGGACAAAAAATAGACTCATGGCTTAAAGATGAAATATTCTCGCCTTTGGAGGCATATCATACGACTTACCGCCCGGGAGATCACATCGCCCTTGACAAAATCGCACCGACCGAAAACGATCCGTTTGTCCGGAAACAAATAATGCATAGCTATGTTCATGACGAAACCGCTTGTTTATTAGGAGGGATATCTGGTAATGCCGGATTGTTCTCTAATGCAGGCGATCTGGCAAAACTTTGCCAGATGTGGCTGAACGGAGGAGATTATGCCGGAGAACAAATCCTCTCGGAAAAAACAGTTCGCCTTTTTCTTTCATCGAAAAGCCCTAACAGCCGGAGAGGCCTCGGCTTTGACAAACCCGATATGGAAAATCCCGGCAATAGCCCAACATGCAGCGAAGCAAATGCAGAAACCGTAGGGCATCTGGGATTTACAGGAACTTGTTTTTGGATAGACCCCAAAGAAGACCTTATATATATTTTCCTTTGTAACCGGGTTAATCCTTGCAGAACGCCTAATACTCTGGGAGATCTCAATATCCGGGTAAAACTGTTTTCCGAAATTTACCATTCTATTATAGAGCCACATAAATAAAGCATAACAAAAACAGATATATCCTTTTATAGAAAATCATAACCGCTCCTGTTTCAAGTCCGGTTATGATTATTCAATAAAAATCAAGAATACAATCAATTGATGGTAATAAAAGAGCCTAACTCAATTATATATAAAATATACCCGGTTCTCCTCCATAAATCTATTCAGAATGTGATCCGTCACAAAAAGGCTGGTTCTTTGATTTCCCACAACGGCAAATAAAAGCTCTTTGTTTGATAATCATAGAGCCGTCAGGAAATACGATCCGCACATGGCCTCCCAATCGCAGGGGCCCGCATTCAATAACTCTCACCTCTACTTCGGGTTTTATCGGGACAATTGACTTAATCATAGTAATTATATATTTAATAGTTATTTCGTAATTACTAAACATAAGAAGCCCTCCGAATGTTTCCGGTTAAACAACAAAATAAGACTTCATTCGTTAAAAAGGAAAAACCAAATCGCCTCCTGGAAAACAGAAAATACTAATACGTTCAATCTCAATAATACATAAATAAAAGCGGGGCATGGAAAATAAAAACCATGCCCCGCTTTTCAAATACTCTTATACTATTATCCGATAAGCTCAAGTTCTACATCACCTTCTATTTCGGCAATCGAAAGTTTACCTTCACGAGCCAACCAGCCCATTCCGGCATACAACTCTTTTTCTTTCAATTTAGTGGCCTTCTTCAAAGCCTTCACATTCATTTTACCAGACTCATTTAAAGCAGTCCATACAAGACCAGCCCAGGTTCCGATTACTTCTGTGTTCATTCTTTTCCTTAATTTAATTATATATTAAATGAAAACCTGATTTAAAAATCAATACAAAGATAGGACTTTTATATCAGTCGATTAAAATAAATTAATATTATTTATACTACGTATATTTTGAGACTATCAAATTACAGACTTAGACACATAAATTCAATTTATTTTGCAAGCTAATTATTACATTCTCATGTCATTATGTAACAAAAAATCTCATTAATAGTTCATAATTTATTACTTTTACCATAGCAACCATAAATATTTAATCATGGGATATATACAATTATATACAGGAAATGGAAAAGGAAAAACCACAGCCGCTTTCGGCTTGGCCATACGCGCCTCATTCGCCGGTAAAAAGATTTTTATAGGACAATTCGTAAAAAGCATGTCATATCATGAAACTCATATAGCAGAAATATGCAAAGACATTAAAATAGAACAATTCGGATATGGCTGTTGCATCAACCGCTCTCCCGGTATAAAAGATAAAGAAAACGCTCTTAAAGGTTGGGGAAAATGCAAAGATATACTTGCCAGTGGCACTTACGATATCATTATTCTGGACGAACTAACTATTGCTATATACTTAGGATTACTGAATGAAAAAGATGTTATTACCACCCTACTCGGCCGTAACCTACACACCGAGGTGATTATTACCGGAAGATATGCGACACGCGAATTAATAAATATTGCAGATTTAGTAACCGATATGCAGGAAATAAAACATTATTACACTAAAGGCGTAGAAGCCAGGGACGGAATAGAACGCTGAATATCATTTGCCGTCCAATCTTATATTCAATCCTTCTTTCGCCAGAATTGTATTGGGAAACACTTCCCTTGCCTCTTGTAAAAGTATATCTTCATCGGTATATCTGGCAGAAAAATGACCTATGACCAATTGGCCTACTCCCGATTTTTGTGCGATCATTGCCGCTTGACGGGCCGTCGAATGCATTGTTTCTTTTGCCCGGATACGGGCATCATCGCCAAAGGTCGCTTCATGATATAATAAATCTGCACCTTCAATCAAGGGAATTAATTTTTCCTGATAAGCCGTATCGGAACAATAAGCATACCGTACCGATGAATCCGGAGCCGTAGTCAAACGACTATTAGGTATAACAATACCCTCTTTTGTAATAAAATCGGCTCCTGCTTTTATTAAAGGCAATTCCCTGACGGGTATCTCATAAAAACGAACCATATCACCAATCAAATGCCTGTCTTTCGGTTTTTCTTCAAACAGGAAACCGGTACAGGGAACCCTGTGCTTCAAAGGTAAGCTGCGCACGATAATAGACTTATCCTCATATATAACCTCATTTTGCCGGTTACCTACAGGTTCAAATCTTACTTTTACAGGTGAATCCCTGCAAAAATAGTCGAGCATAGGTGAAAAAATCTTTTCAGCATCGGAATGAGCATGAACCGTCAGTTCCCCTGAGTGACCGACCAGACCAAGAGTAGAAACAAGCCCAACTAACCCGAAGCAATGATCTCCATGCAGATGGCTGATAAAAATATGCCCTATGCGGTTAAACTTCAATCTAAAACGTCGCAATTGCATTTGTACGCCTTCTCCACAATCGATCATAAAAAGATTATCCCGGATATTCAATACCTGAGAACTAGGATAATGTTGTAAAGTAGGAAGTGCCGAACCGCAGCCCAATATATTTATTTCGAATTTACACATAAATACAAAACTATTGAAGACAAAGATAACAATTATGAACAGGGATAAAACAACTTAACCGATATAAAAAACGAACCGGATGTTGCAAATACAACATCCGGCCCCTTATAACAATCCTTTTCAGGAATTATTTCTTAGCAGCATCCAGCTTTTCTTTTAAGGCAGCCAGTTCCTCGATATCTCCCAATGTAGTCTTTTCCACATTGCTGTTCATAACAGGTTCTTCTGCTTTAGTGGATGATTTTTTAGCGGCTTTCTTAGCAGCATTTTCTTTCTTAGCTTCGGCTTTTGCTTCATCTTCGAAAATACGGCTATGAGAAAGAATGATACGTTTTGCATCCTTATTGAACTCTATCACCTTGAAGTCGAGTTTTTCTTCAACCTGAGCTTGAGTTCCGTCTTGTTTTACCAGATGTTTAGGTGTAGCAAAACCTTCAACCCCATAAGGAAGAGCGATAACGGCTCCCTTATCAAGCATTTCGACGATCGTTCCTTCGTGTATGGAATCTACCGTAAAGATAGTTTCAAATACATCCCACGGATTTTCTTCAAGTTGTTTGTGTCCCAAACTCAAACGACGGTTTTCCTTGTCGATTTCAAGCACCTGAACTTCAATTTCTGCACCTATCTGAGTAAATTCAGACGGATGTTTGATCTTCTTCGTCCAGGAAAGGTCACTGATATGGATAAGTCCGTCAACTCCTTCTTCTATTTCAACGAATACACCGAAGTTTGTGAAATTACGAACCTTAGCTTTATGACGAGAGCCAACAGCATACTTAGTTTCGATATTTTCCCAGGGATCCGGTTTCAATTGTTTGATTCCCAATGACATTTTACGTTCTTCACGATCCAATGTAAGTATGACGGCTTCTACCTCATCTCCCACTTTCATGAAATCCTGAGCACTACGCAAGTGCTGCGACCAAGACATCTCGGATACGTGGATAAGACCTTCTACGCCCGGAGCGATTTCGATAAATGCACCGTAATCGGCCATAACCACCACTTTACCTTTAACCTTGTCACCCACTTTAAGTTCTGTATCGAGAGCATCCCAGGGATGTGGTTGCAATTGTTTAAGACCTAAAGCGATACGTTTCTTTTCATCATCGAAATCAAGAATAACCACGTTCAGCTTCTGATCGAGACTAACCACTTCTTCAGGATGGCTTACGCGACCCCAGGAAAGGTCTGTAATGTGGATAAGGCCGTCTACGCCGCCCAAGTCGATGAATACACCGTAAGAGGTGATATTCTTAACAGTACCTTCAAGTACCTGACCTTTTTCAAGTTTAGCGATAATATCTTTCTTCTGTTGTTCCAGTTCGGCTTCAATGAGAGCTTTATGTGAAACAACAACGTTTTTGAACTCCTGGTTGATTTTAACTACCTTGAATTCCATTGTTTTGCCAACGAATACATCGTAGTCACGGATAGGTTTAACGTCGATCTGAGAACCGGGCAAGAATGCTTCGATACCAAATACATCGACGATCATACCACCCTTCGTGCGGCATTTAATGTATCCCTTGATGATTTCGTCGTTTTCAAGAGCCGAATTAACACGATCCCAAGAACGTGTAGCGCGCGCTTTTTTGTGAGAAAGAACTAATTGTCCTTTTTTGTCTTCCTGATTTTCGATGTACACTTCTACTTTGTCACCTACTTTCAAGTCAGGATTATAACGGAATTCATTCATTGAAATGATACCGTCGGATTTATACCCGATATTTACAACTGCCTCTCTTTTATTCAAAGAAATTACAGTTCCTTCGAGTACCTCTTTGTCTTTGACTGTATTCAAAGACTGGTCATAAGTATTTACCAGCTCTTCGCGGCTCTTATCACCATAAACTTCGCCTTTTTCATAGGCTTCCCAATCGAAATTTTCAACGGGATTGTTTTCAAGTTCTGCCATGTTAATAATTAAATAATTGATCTTCTTGTTAATAAGTTAGACATTATATGGTCTGTTAAAATCGGGGCAAAGGTATATATTCTTTTCCTATTTTACAAATAATGAGAACATTCTTTTTTATATCTATCACCTTCTGTCTTAAGGATATTCAGCGCTTTTTTCTGAAAAAATCTCTCATAAGAGACGCGCAATCATCTTTCAGTATTCCGCATATCACCTCTGTTTTGGGATGTAACGACTCAGGTGCTAATTTCCGATAACCTCTTTTTTCATCCGGAGCCCCGTATATAAGACGCGATATTTGAGCCCATCCCAGTGCTCCGGCACACATTACACATGGCTCTACCGTTACATAAAGAGTACAACCAGTCAGATATTTACCTCCGAGGCCATGACTGGCAGCAGTTATGGCTTGCATCTCCGCGTGAGCTGTCACATCGTTCAGGGTTTCCGTCAAATTATATCCGCGCGCTATGATCTGCCCGTTATTCACGATAACTGCCCCGATAGGAACCTCTCCGCGTTTAAAAGCCTCCTTTGCTTCTTCCAGTGCTTTTTTCATATAAAATTCATGAGACTGTTCCATATATTATTATATCAGCTAATTACATTTCATAAAAATTGCCGGGTATTGCAGATCCGGCAACCATAAAAACATTTATATTTGTTAATCCTCAAGGGAATAAGTAACAGAAGTCACGACACGCACCTTTTTAAGATACGGAGTATTGGCATCCCTGTCCTCAATAGAAAACTGTCCTTGAGTGGCGTTCAATATCTTACCCAGTTCACTATCAGAATCTTTTGCGAACTGTTCAGCAGCGACCCGTGCATTCTTCGTTGCTTCTTCTATCATCTGAGGCTTAAGTTCGTTCAGTTTAGTAAACAAAAATTCCGAATTGTACTGATAATCTCCGCTGACTATCGCAACTCCTTTTTGCAACAAGGCCGCCTGCTCGTTCATAAGTTTCCGCACTTGTTCCACCTGACCGGACGATACGGTAATAACCGAAGTAATATTATATCTATATGAAGCATTGGTATTTCCATACCTCTCTGCCCGAAGGTCTATTATTTGAGGGGCTGAAATAGATATTTCACTATCTTTCAACCCATTATCCTTCAAGAAACCGATAATAATATCCGACTTATCACTCATCCTTTTATATAAGTCCGGTAAATCGTTACCGATTTCCTTATATACCAAAGGCCAAATTACCTGATCCGCCGCGACTTCCCTCTCGGCCAGGCCTTTCACTGCCACCGCCCTGTTACGGTTTTTCAATGCATCACTTAAAGATGTGCCCAAGACAAGCATACCGAAAAAAATTCCCAAAGCTACAACCGTAGCTGCAATAATTACCGAACCTTTTTTCATCATTCTCCTGTTTATATTTATTACTTAACAAAGAAACATTATAGATGAGAATTCTGTCATCTCTTTTACATACAATAATATAAAATCTCCCTTCGAAAATAATAAAAATAATTTACAAAACGAGAATTCTACAATTGTTATAATTGTTCTGTAATGAATAAAACAAGAATATCTGCATCGTCGATTTACACGAAAAAATAAACATCCAGCCGCATTAAACTTCCCACCAAGCATCTTAGCCGGTTTATCTTAATCTGTATATTATTACAAATCCGTTGTGTCAAAATATCGTTTTGCAAAGTCTGAAATACGCCTATGCCTTTCAGCTATTTCAATTTCAGTCCATTCGCTTTTTTCCCTGATTTCCGTATAACTTGAAAGTGCCGTATCTTGAAAAAGTTCTTTTTTTCTTTCAAAAGACTTATTACCGAACTTGCTATTCTGACTTTGTGTCAAAAGAGCCAGATTCCCTGCAATTTGCAGATAATTCTGTGCAAAATCTTCTGTATATACTTCATTTTCCGGACTCTGAGGCCTGATATGTTCAATGGTATACTGTCATACAGATCTTTATCCAATAAGGCTCCCGAACGTTTTTCTAATCTTAAATGATTCTCATACTGCCATAAAACATACTTGATTATGTTCCGGTCATAATGCCATTTTGTATGATCGAAATATTCTGAGATAATATTTTTAAACCTATTACCGTCATTCCAATACCACTTAAATCCGGTTTCCGCTGAATTTTTAACATCCCGATAAAGGTCCTCAATACTATAATCATCCGAATTAAAATAACTCTTCGCATAAGACGGCAGATAATCTGTCCTGTAATCTCCCAATTTAAGTTTAAAACTAAGAATTTCCAATAATTTAAGGATCTTAAAATAAACTTCTCCCTTATTATCGCCCCTATTGAATATAGTCAATAATACAAATTTCCAATTTACTTTATTACCTACGAAAAAAAGATTGGCTATTTCGGTTTGGCACTTATTATTTACAATACTTTTTGCACAATGAGCCAGCTCTGCCAAGTTTTCAAAAAACGATTTAATCCACTGTTTCTTATCCTCTTCTTTATTTAGCCTTTCTTTTATTTCTTCAAGGCTCCCTCCAATATTGTAAAAAAGATTGCAACAATTATCCAAAAGCTCATTCTCTGTGAAATAACCTTCTACAGCCTCAATATATCTGTAAGTTTTGGAAACAATACTTTGTATTTCCACAATATCGTTATTTGCCGACTTTTTACTACAGCTATGAATGTATATCTGATGCATCAAATATGCCTTAATCACTTCAAACCGTGAAAGAGACTTTCCTCGATTATTCTGATATTCAAAAACTTGTGTAGCTTCAATTTTATCTAAAATATAGAAAGTACTAATTACCGCACTCTCTAATGTTTGTTGAACCTGATTTAAATCTTCATCAGGCAACTTATTCAATTCTGTCTCAAAAAAAATAAATGCTTCAATAATCCTTTTCTGTGAAATAGTTTCTGTATTATCGGTAATTGAAACTAAATGTTTCTGTGTGATCCTTTTAAAAATTACCTGATCATCATCAATGGTCCTAAAAATATCGGTTAAATAGGTTCTTTTTATCCATTCAATATTGCCTCCCCTATTTGCTTTGACTTTGGCAATCGCTGAAAGAAATAAAATCGTAGTAGTTAAACGTTGTTGCCCGTCAATAATAAAAAGTGTATCTTCTTCTTTTTCAAAAAGGAATTGTCCCAAATAATAACGTTTCCCCCCGTTGTTCCATAAGATCACTAAGAAACTGAGAACACTGCTTATTCTCCCAGCTATATGCCCGTTGATAGGCCGGAATCCTAATACATTCAGCTGTTTTGAACAGGCTCTGAATATTTTTAACTGTCTTACTCATAACCCCAATTAGTATTATCCATAATAAATTTGAAAAGCATGGCGACAAAGTCACTTCTCCTATTTCAATTTAACTTCTGTCGCTTCAAAATTTCCAAGTCTGATCATATACATACAAAATATCCTTATAGAAATTCATTGTTTCAGACATATTTGCATAATCTTCTTTTTATCAATATAAAGTCTTTAATCATATCTGCCTGTTCTGTTTTGGTTATATAACTCCGATTAGTATCCTCTTCGACAACCAGTTACATAATACAGACAGCTCTATATACATAGATACTATTTACAAAAGGCTATGACATTCACAATACAAGCCTATTTTTCAGATAAAATTAATAAAAATAATCCGGTTATATATCCCAGGACTATCTCAAAGTTATCTGTTCTATTCATATTTTAGTAAAAACAAAATAATCGATATAACAAAAATTTAGTAGTTTTGTCTTTAAGAACAAAGAACGACCTGTATGGCAATTCATAATCAGCTGGGAAAAACGGGGGAGCAATTAGCCTCCGAATATTTAGTTACCCAAGGATATATTATTCGGGACGTAAACTGGAAAAGCGGAAGATATGAACTGGATATCGTCGCGTATTCCGGGAAAACGCTGGTCATTGTTGAAGTCAAAACCCGAAGAAACGAAGATTTCGCATACCCCGAAGAAGCTATTGACGAACGTAAGATAAACAATATTGTCAAAGCGGCAGAAGCGTATATACACATGCATGATATTCCTTTTGAAACACGTTTCGACATTATTACCCTCGTAGGTACAGGAGATAATTTTAATTTGGAACATATTATCGATGCTTTTTACCCACCTTTAACCCGATATCATTAAAATGGACATTGAATCAATACGGGAATATTGTCTCTCGTTCCCTTTGGTCTCAGAATGTTTTCCTTTCGACGAATACGTACTGGTATTTAAAGTAGAAGGAAAAATGTTTCTTTACACCGATCTGAGTAATCCGGAACCGGCTTTTAATGTAAAATGCGACCCGGAATTTGCACTCGAACTCCGGGAAAAATACAATGAAGTAATACCCGGATTTCACTCCAACAAGAAATACTGGAATACAGTATATATCACACCCCGTATCGGGGAAAAACTCATCAAAGAATGGATACGTCATTCTTATGAAGAAGTTGTAAAGAAAATGCCGAAATACCGAAGAGAACAAATTTTAAAATTACTCGACGAAACAAATCTATGATCTACAACAAGAATAAATTCATACATATAGAATCGGCTGCTTCAACCAACACCTATCTAAAAGAGCTATGCCAAAAAAGTGATATAGAAGACGGGACTGTAATATATACTCATGCACAAACAGCGGGAAGGGGCCAAAGAGGAAACAGGTGGGAGTCGGAACCGGGACAAAATATCACCATGAGCCTGCTGATTAAACCGACACACATCCCGGCGTCCGGACAATTCCTTCTATCTCAGATCGTATCATTGGGAGTCACAGATGTACTCAGCGAATATGCTCCGGGATTCTCTATCAAATGGCCTAACGATATTTACTGGAAGGATAAAAAAATAGCCGGCATACTTATTGAAAACACGCTGCAAGGTGAAATCTATTCACAGGCAATTATAGGAATCGGATTAAATGTAAATCAGCAGGAATTTATTTCAGATGCGCCTAATCCAGTCTCTTTACGACAAATTACAGGAAAAAGCTACGACACCGGAAAGTTACTCCACAAGATTGTATATGCTATAGCGTTACGCTATGAATCTTCAAAAAAAGAAATCAATAGTCTGAGAAAAGATTATTCCGGACAATTATTCCGTCATACAGGCTATTATCCCTACGAAAGCAAAGGTGAAATTTTTAAAGCATGCATAACGAAAATCGAAGATAGCGGCTTGATAGTATTAAAAACCGAAACAGGAGAAGAACGCCGTTACGCGTTCAAAGAAGTATCATTCCTGCTTTGATTTTTTAATGCGGGAAAAAACATTAGTTTTACCAGCCGGATATGGCAAGCGGTCGGACAGAGATTCCAGCTGAGCTATTACTTCCTGCAAATAAGGAGTCTTTTTCTGCTGAAAAGCCAAATTCAGATATATCTTGGCACTGTCTATTTCATTTGCTATTACTTCTCTCTTTTGTTCCCTGAAATCATGGTACTGCATTCGGGTAGGAGAAGATATCTTACCGAAATCCTCGTCTATCGAACGAAGTTTATCCATGCCTTGCTGGGCATAAAAATTACCCAGAAAAGAAGCCGCATCAAAATCGGTTGCTTCAACAGTCAATATGTTCTTATAAATCGTTATTGCAGAAGAATCGTTACCCAAAATAAAAAACGCATTTGCCTTAGCTTTCAAATATTCTACATTATCGGGAGAAGATACCAGCAATTCATCAGCGATTATCAAAGTCTTTGACGCATCGTTCCTGAACTGATAAAAATTCAGCAGATAATTATTTACTAATTTTGAAAACCAAGGCTGCTTTTCCTTTATTAACCGTAACATATTCTCATAAATACCCGAATTACTCATTCGGCGGGCTTTAGGATCCACCCCCTTAAATATATCTTCCAAAGGTATTCCGTTCTTTTCCGAACCCTCCACATATTTCATTACCGAAGAATTATCTTCCAGTAAAGAAGAAGCCAGTATAGCCTGAATATAAACATCGGTTACACGAGGTTTCATATCGAGCATAAGGTCATAGATCGCTAATGATTCCCGCCATGCCCTGTTTTCATAGTGATTGGCAGCTTTTTTTGCCAAAGTCTCATACGAAGTAACCGGCCACGCCGACACAGTAAATAAAAATAAAAAAAAGAAACAAAACATCTTTTTCATAAGCCATCGTTTATCAAAGACGACAATCGTTATTTACAAAGATACCACATTTTTCACATTATCGGGAAAAAGGATGTCCTATCTTTAGTATAATTTATACACCGAAATATTTTTGAACAGAATCTTTCATACTAAAGAATGAATATTCATTTATTTGCTACATTCTAATTTATATTTTACTTTTGTCAGCAAACAAAAAACAAAATCATGAAACAGACATACAAACGTATCTTATTGAAACTAAGCGGCGAATCGCTTATGGGAGAAAAACAATATGGCATAGATGAAAACCGCGTACGTGAGTATGCCGAACAAATCAAAGATATCGCCGCTATGGGAATTGAAATAGGGATAGTTATCGGAGGCGGCAACATTTTCCGTGGCCTGAGCGGAGCAGCCAAAGGAGTAGATCGGGTTAAAGGAGACCAGATGGGAATGCTTGCCACGGTTATCAACAGCCTGGCACTAAGTTCCGCACTGGACACCTTAGGTCAGAAAGCACGGGTATTCACAGCGATCAACATGTTCCCTATCGGCGAATACTATAGCAAATGGAAAGCTATTGAAGCTATGAAAAACGGAGAAATAGCTATTATATCGGGCGGAACCGGAAATCCGTTCTTCACCACCGACACAGGCTCCGCATTGAGAGGCGTAGAAATCGAAGCAGATGTAATGCTCAAAGGAACCCGCGTCGATGGCATATACACCGCCGATCCGGAAAAACATCCCGATGCGGTCAAGTTCGATGAAATAACATACGACGAGATTTATAACCGGGGCCTTAAAGTAATGGATCTTACGGCAACGACCTTATGCAAAGAAAATAACCTGCCTATTATCGTTTTTGATATGGATACTGTAGGAAACCTGAAAAAAGTTTTATCAGGAGAAAATATAGGAACACTGGTACACAACTAAACTTATCACAAAACCATACGATCCGTTTCAGGTGAGGATCGTATGGTAATAAATAATTCGCAAAACAAGCATACTATCTCTATTTATTTCCATTATCGTTCTCAATCAAATATTTTTTGCGAAGCAACGCTATTTCTTATATCTATAAGCTGCAATATACCTTCAGCCCCCTATAAATTTTCACATTTTGTTATACCCTATTTACAGTAAAAACCAATTTATCTGCACAAACATGAAACGAGAACCCAATTTTGAGATATTAAGAACATTAGCGATGCTCTTTATCGTCATAGGACACTTCATCATACACGGCATCACATTTGTATCGAACCATCAGGCCACCTTCGTAAACATGTCTTCTGCCTGGGGTATTTCCAATTTCGTCATTTTAGAATATCTCGTCTACATTACCGGGACAGGGGTAAATTGCTTTGTTATGATAAGCGGTTACTTTCTGGTCAAATCAGAATTCAGGATGAATAAAATATTGAAAATATGGATACAAACTTTTTTCTATTCCTTCTTTATCTGTTTGTTGATAAAACTATCAGGACTATTGCCCTTGGGATTCAAAGATCTTGTTCAATCCGCACTGCCTATCCATTCCGATGCATACTGGTTCGTTTCCAAATACCTGGGCTTGCTTATACTTTCTCCTTTTCTGGCGAAACTGGCGCTTGCATTAGAGAAAAAGAAATTTCAGTACTTCTTATTGGCCTTGTTCGTTCTCAATGTAAGTCTGAATAAAGGATTCCCCTATGGAGACATTTATTCCGGATCCTACAGTTTATTATGGTTCATATTCCTCTTCTATGTAGCTGCATATATTCGTCTATACAGTCCATTCGAAAAATTCAAATATTCTTTTGGAAAAATATTTCTGCTTTTCTGCTTCTTTTTGGCTGTATGTTATCTCGCCAAAGCAGGTATTTCCTACCTGCGTTACGGCCAGTTACCCGTATACGGTAAAACGGATTACAACGGATATACCTTTTTCTCTGCAGTCCTTTTATTCTTATGGACAAAATATCATACATTCGGAAAAAAGACTATTTACCGCCTGATGGTAAAGATTGCTCCTTACGCATTCGGCATATATTTAATCCATGATAACCGGTATATTAGAGAATTGTTATGGGAACACTGGATAAAACCCACACGGTACTTGGATTCAGGATATCTTTTACCCGTACTGTTCTTGTCTGTAATACTCATTTACGGCATTTGTACGGGCATCGATTATTTCCGGGCCAAACTCTTTACATATATACATATAAACAAGCTGGCAGACCACGCCATAGTATACGCTGGAAATGTTTTTAATAAAATCCGGAGATAAGATTCTCCCAATTATGTCCACATTCTTGCAGATAATAAAAAAATAATATACTTTTGTTCTATACCAATAAGGGAACAAACCATTAAAAATAAAATAATATGACAGACATAAAGACTTATATCGACGAATCGCAAGAGAAAATGGATATGGCCATTATGCACCTTGACGAAGCCCTTGCACATATCCGGGCAGGAAAAGCGAACCCACGTATCCTGGACGGCATACGGGTTGATTATTACGGAAGCCTCGTTCCCCTCAGTAATGTAGCGAATATATCTGTTCCCGATGCACGTACGATCGTTATCACTCCGTGGGAAAAACCCATGTTCAAGGTAATTGAAAAAGCAATTATCGATTCCGAACTGGGCATTACCCCCGAAAACAATGGAGAAATAATTCGTATAGGAATTCCTCCGTTGACCGAAGATCGTCGTAAAACTTTGGTAAAACAATCCAAACAAGAAGCCGAAAATGCCAAAGTTAGTGTTCGCAACGCACGCAGGGATGCCATAGAAGGTCTTAAAAAAGCCCTTAAGAACGGCATGCCTGAAGACGTGGAAAAAGACGGAGAGGCCAGTGTACAAAAACTACATGATAAATACATGAAAAAGATAGACGAACTTTTTGGTGCTAAAGAAAAAGAAATACTCACCGTGTAATAATAAACTTTTTTAACATATAAAGGACCAGGCAAAAAATTATGCCTGGTCCTTTTCATAAAAAATACCATCCTCTACCTATCCATATCTACATTTCTACATCATTCGTTTATTTCATTAACAAATTAACACATTACAACTTTTTAACTTGAAAATAAACTAATATTCCGGCATAAATATATAAATTTGTATTTATTATATATTATATAGGTGTAGTTTTTAATTTTAGGTGTATCGTTATGAAAAAGCAAGGTAGAATAGTTTCAATTCTAATTGCGGTATTGTTATCTTTTACCGCATGTGTTTCGGATGTTCCGGAACAAAAAAATAGTACGTCCACCGTTTCTTCGAACGGCATCTCCGACGATTTTGATTGGTCAAACTCCAGGAATACCCAATTAACCGTAAATGTAGAAGACCAGTATAACGGACAATTCTATTATACAATAGAAATTTATTTAGGTAATCCCGCCATCGATGCAAACGCCCAACTCATCTCCGGAGGTAAAACGAACAAAAAAATGCCATATACGGCAAACATCGTTATTCCAAACGCTTACAAAGACATTTACATTCTCCAAACCGATCCTTTCCAAAGAAAAAGAGTATATTCATTTGAGGTGGAAAAAGGTAAAATGAACTGTAATCTGAACCAGACGAATAAAAAAACAAGCAGGGCTTTCACAGACAGCAACAATTTTACCATTCCTTCTGTCGACTATACTATCCCCGGAAATGTAAGACCAATCAAAGATGATGAACAAATAAAGGCAGGAAATGCCTATATAGTTGAATCAGGAAATACCTTGTCCATTAAAAATTTACCGGGTGAAGGGAACTTCTCTTTGTATGTAGCAGGAACCGTAATAATAGAAAATAATTGTACTTTACAGAACAAAGGAAAAATATTTGTATTGAACGAGGGTAAAGTCGTTAGTAAAGCCAACAAGACCTTATATTGTGTAAACAATTCTCGTATCGCTGTCGATTCCCGTGGAATATTGGGTGACAATAGCAGTAAACTTCAATTATCTCTTACAGATTACGCAGCACTAATCAACGAAGGCAACGCAAAACTGGATGAGATAAAAGCTACGAGCGGAGCTCAGATATTCAACAACGGAAATTTTGAAGTAAAATTCTTAAGTACGACAGACAATACGACAAAAATAGTCAATACAAAAGATTTCAATATTGAGAATTCATTGACATTGACAAACGGTATAATTTATAATGCCTGTGTATTCAAATGCGAGGATATCGACACAAACGGCGGAACTATCAACCTTGCATCGGGCTCTATTCTCGAAAGTAAAAAAATAAAGGCCGGAGGACTAAAACTAAATATGGACGCACTTTCAATGATGGAATGCGAAAATCTCCATTTTTCATCACAAATGAATTATGTGACCGGTTCGACAGACGATTTTGCGCTCATACTAGCGAAAAACATAGTCATAGAAGGTGGTGGATTGGCCGTGCAATATTCCGGTAAAGTAGAAATAAAAGCAGAACTTCATACCGAGAATGGACAATGGCAGAATAAATACGACCTCATTGCTCCCGCCTGTTTTGCAAAAGGAGCTCCGAGCGCAGAAATACCTAAAGGAGAATGTAACGACAACAAAGGAAATATAAATCCCGGGGAATCCGGAAATCCTGATACAGATCCTGATTATGAAGAGGTACAAACACTGGCTTACACATATATATTTGAAGACAACTGGCCGGCTTTCGGAGATTATGACATGAACGACTTGGTGATGTCACTGCAGATTTCGAATAAGAAAAAAGGAAACAAAACAATCGGTATTAAATACAAAGCTATCGTCTATGCTGTCGGAGCTGCAAAACCTTATGGAGCAGCATTCCAGTTGGACGGCATATCCGCAGGAAATGTAAACAATTCCGAAAGTGGCCAGACATATGCAGTTATCCGTTTATTCGACGAAGTTCACGATTTATTCGGCATAGGAAAGAATAATATGGTAAACACCTATACTAAGACCAAAGAACCCGTTGTTATAGCAGGTGATATTACTTTCAATTCGCCTATCGACGGAGTTATCAGTATTGACGATGTAAACCCTTTCATCGTATGGGGCGGCATGGATAAAGAAAAACGGAATGAGATACACATGCCTTATTACAAAGGCACCGACAAAGCAGCTACATCTCCAACCAGTTGGGATTATAAATATAAAGCCATATATAACAAAAACGGAAAACTACAAGGAGATCCGGACTATAATAACATGATGTGGGCTTTAAGAATTCCCGAACCGTTATTTGCTTATCCGAAAGAAGGCGTAAGTATCATGAGCGCCTATCCGAGTTTTAAAGAATGGGTAATCAGTGGGGGAACGAATGAAGATATGGCAACATGGTATAAAAAGCCTAATGCCGGTTTAACCATCGGAACCGGAAACTAAATAATAAAAAGTAATGAGCTGTTTTTTCAAGAAACAGCTCATTACTTTTTTCTCTTCCGGAAAAATTGCACTAACTCAATCCCTCAATAATTCCATCGGTTATATCAATCTTTGTGGCTTGGGGCTCTTTAGGCAGTCCCGGCATACGCATCATATCACCGGCGACCGCAACGATCATTTCCGAACCGTTATTAATAATAATATCTTTGATATCCAGATCAAACCCGTCTACAACACCGTATGCTTTAGGATCTCCGGAAAAAGAATATTGAGTTTTAGCAATACAAACAGGATAATGTGAAATTCCCATCTTATCCACCAAACTCAACATCTTTAAAGCCCTCGTGCTGAATATCACTTGGCGTGCTCCATATATACCTTTCGCTACCTTATCTATCTTATCTTCAATCGAATCTCCATCTCTATAAGTAAACTGTAATGGCAATGAAGGTTCCTTATCGATGGTATCGGCCACCAGGGCAGCTAACTCCTCTGCACCCGCTCCTCCTTGCATATATGCATTATTAACGGCAAAACCAACTTTTAAACGTTTGCAATAATTACGTACCGTCTCGATTTCATCTTCCGCATCATAAGAATATTTATTAAATGCGACAACAATGTTTTGTCCGAACGACTTTAAATTCCTGATATGTTTTCCTAAGTTCGGAAGGCCCGCAACCAGTCCGGCCTCATTCGGTTCCTTAATCTTATCCGGCTCCACACCCCCATGCATTTTCAGCCCCTGTGCCGTTGTGACTATTACTGTCAGGCACGGTTGAAGGCCGGCTTTCCGGCATTTTATATTAAAGAACTTTTCAGCACCAAGATCAGCGCCGAAACCGGCTTCTGTCACTACATAATCGCTAAATGTCATTGCCATACGGGTAGCCAGAACAGAATTGCAGCCATGAGCGATATTAGCAAAAGGGCCGCCATGTACAAATGCCGGAGTATGCTCTGTAGTCTGTACAAGATTAGGATGAATAGCATCTTTAAGCAATACGGTTATAGCTCCGGCAACTCCCAGGTCTCTTACCGTAAAAGGTTTCCCCTCATAAGTAAATCCCAACAAGATATTCTCTATACGGCGGCGCAGGTCTTTCAATCCCGTAGACAGACAAAGAATAGCCATAATCTCCGAAGCCGGAGTAATATCGAAACCAGACTCTCCGGGAATACCGTTGCCGGCGCCTCCAAGCCCCGTAACAATCTTGCGCAATGAACGGTCATTCACATCCAGCACTCGTTTCCATAATACTTCCTTCAGTCCTCGACCTGTAGAACGATTCTGATATAAATAATTATCCAGTAACGCCGTAATCATATTATGCGCCGAAGTTACCGCATGGAAATCACCCGTAAAATGAAGATTGATATCCTCCATAGGAAGGACCTGAGCATAGCCGCCGCCGGCTGCACCGCCTTTCATGCCGAAACAAGGCCCCAAAGACGGCTCTCTCAAAGCCACTGTGGTTTTTCTCCCGATTCTGTTCAATCCCAATGAAAGACCTACCGAAACCGTTGTCTTACCTATTCCGGCCTTCGTAGAAGATATCGAAGTTACAAGGATAAGACGACTACGCTGTAGCTTCTCTTTGTCGATCAATTTTTCAGGGATTTTGGCTATATAAGGTCCATAGTTCCTGATTTCGTCTTCAGGAATTCCCAGTTGTCCGGCAATCTCGTTTATTTTGTGCAATTCAATACTGCGGGCGATCTCGATATCTGTCTTCATGCAGGATTATTTATTCGGTTAATGGATGTGCAAAAATAGATAAAGTCAGTCTATTTTTCTTACTTATCTCTCTTAAATTTTGCAGTCCATACCCCAAATCGTATATTTGCATAAAATGATAAATGAATGAACGGACTCGTAATTAAAAATACAGGCAGTTGGTACCAGGTCAAGACCGATGACGGCCAGTTTATCGAATGTAAGATAAAAGGGAATTTCAGACTGAAAGGTATCCGCAGTACCAATCCTATCGCAGTAGGAGACCGCGTAAAAATAGAAATTAACAAAGAAGGAACCGCTTTCATTTATGAAATAGAAGAACGCAGGAATTATATAATACGCAGATCTTCCAACCTGTCCAAAGAATCCCACATATTAGCCGCTAACATAGATCAGGCATTATTGATCGTCACGGTAAATTATCCACAGACCAATACGACCTTTATAGACCGTTTCCTGGCTTCGGCAGAAGCTTACCGCATCCCGGTAAACATCGTAATAAATAAAACAGACTGTTACGAAGAAGGAGACAAAGAATATGCCGATGCGCTTTGTTTCTTATATAAAACGATAGGTTATAATTGTTATCAGGTCTCGGCAAAGACAGGGGAAGGAATGGATAAAATAAAAAACATAATCGAAAATAAGGTCACCCTTTTTTCCGGAAATTCCGGCGTCGGCAAATCCACGCTTATCAATTACCTTATGCCGGGACTTCATCTGAAAACAGGTACAATCTCCGCTTCACACAAAAAAGGAATGCATACCACTACTTTTTCCGAAATGTTCGAACTGCCACAAGGAGGATATATCATTGACACGCCGGGCATAAAAGGATTCGGAACTATAGACTTTGACCCGAAAGAAGTTGCACACTACTTTCCCGAACTATTCCGCATCTCGCATAACTGCCGTTTCAATAACTGCACGCACCGCCATGAACCCGGATGCGCTGTACTCAAGGCCCTTGAAAATCACGAAATAAGCGAGTCGAGATATAACAGTTATCTGAGTATTATTGAAGACAGCACGGAAGGAAAATACAGAGCTCCGTTTTGATTCAGATTTTTTTACGAAACACCTGTCGTTCGTTTCCTATTTTTCCTTATTTTTGTCGAAAAGGAATTTCATAACCATCACATGATATATTATAATAAACCAAATATAAAAAGTGCGATCATACGATTCTCTTTAGTAATATGCGTTTTATTTGCCCCGGCGTATCATGCGTTCGCTAAACATAAATATAACAATCACATAACAGGAAAAACTCAGAACAGAACAGTCCAGGAACCTCCGTTCAATCCCGATTCTACAGAACAGCAATACGATGCTTCATTCCTTTCATTCAGAGCACCGGACAAATTAGTAGATAAGATTCTGGAATATGCAAAAAAACAAAAAGGAAAACCCTACCGAAGAGGAAGTAAAGGACCATACGGATTCGATTGTTCGGGTTTCACCAAACATGTTTACGGACACTTCGACTATAACCTGAACCCCAATTCCGCCGCCCAGTATCTGCAAGGCATATCCATTGATAAAAAAGAATTGAAACGGGGAGATCTTGTCTTTTTCAAAGGACGCAATTCGAAAGCATCACGCATAGGTCACGTAGGAATGATAACAGAAGTATATCCTAACGGTAAATTTAAATTTATACATTCGGCTTCGTCACAGGGAATACGTGAAGATATGAGCACTGCCCCTTACTATGAAAGACGCTATGTAGGAGCCCGAAGAATTATCATAGAAACCCCGGCGGATATCATTATGAATGCTATAGTACTTACAGACGAAGAAGATTTCGACAATGCCGCACCTTTCGTGGAGACACAACTCGGCAAGGAACGACCGGAACCCGAACATCAAGAAATTCTTCCTACGGCCATAAACATAAAACAGGTACAAAAAAGCACAAAAAGCAACGGTCGTAAAACAGTGAACAGGAACTAAACGATAAAGACTCCTCCGATATTCATTTATACTAAGATATCTATCTCAATAAACCGAATTCGACAATCGGTTTCGACTATTTTATATCTTCGATACATTCATAAAAAACGGAATGAAAGTTTTCGGTAGAAACTTTCATTCCGCATTATGATTAATTAGTATTATGGACGTTTGACAATACGGATACCTATATCTGCCACTCCCTGTACCATATCGTCCCGCATAGCTTGTTGTACAGTAATAATTTTTTTACCCGAACGACCGTACTTTACATTTCCTTTCAACTTTATTTCATGCTGGTATAAAGATCCCCAGCCCGATCCGGACCAACGCCCGAATTCATCAGCCAGTTCACAATTCACCGTATCGGTCTTCAATCGTCCGTACTCGCTGGAATAAGTTACGAAAAGCCACAGATTTCGATAATCGAAATTATCGTTATGCCGCAACCCCAGATATATATCATAATGACTTACCGTATCGGTTATCTCGGGAGTAAATCTCTGTACATCTCTTTTATACCATCCGTTCTTAGGCAGGTGAAGAAAAGTATTATACACATCATTCGTTCCCGAACATGAAATCATTAACAAGGAAAACATAAAGATAAAACACTTATTCCGCGGGCTTTTCATTTTCTTTATCCTTGCTCTTGTTGTTATTATTTACAGAATTATTATTTCGGACATTATTGTTATTATTACCGCCGTTATTATTACCATTCCGGTTAAGTCCGTTATTTCTTTTTTTCGGACGGTTATTATTTCCCGGTTCCCTATTCTCCTGACGGTTCTGTGAACGTCTCTCATCCTGGGTTTCTGCATCTTGTCGTTTATTACCGCCCTGATTATTGACTCCGTTACTATTACCTTTACCCTTACGGTTATTTTTCTTCCGGGTTTTATCGAACCGGGTAAGGCTGTCTTGGCCCACGACATCTTCAAATTCCTTACGCACCGGCTCCTGTGATCCTTCGCGCACCAGCTCATCCGGCTTTATACCGCGTTTATTCAAAGCGATTATCTCGAACACCCGGTCGGCATCAATCGTCACCAGATTGGCGATAACATCTTTACTGGTCGAATATGTTAACTGACGTTTGAATATATCGGTCTTGAAATGATAGTAAGAACCCATTTTCGTTTCAAGAACGACCTCCCGGGAAGGGAGTTTTTTCTGAGATTCCACATAAGCATCCACTTCATAATTCAGGCAACATTTCAGTTTCGCACACTGTCCGGCCAGTTTTTGCGGGTTCAGGGATATATCCTGAAACCGGGCGGCACTCGTTGCTACCGAAACAAAGCTGGTCATCCATGCCGAACAACAAAGCTGACGCCCGCAAGGGCCTATTCCTCCTATACGCCCGGCCTCCTGACGGGCACCGATTTGTTTCATTTCTATACGCACTCTGAACGCGTCTGCCAGTACTTTTATCAACTGGCGGAAGTCTACACGGTCATCGGCAATATAATAGAAAATAGCTTTATTTCCGTCACCCTGGTATTCCACATCTCCGATCTTCATATTCAGCTTCAAGTCTTCTGCTATCTTACGCGCTTTCAGCATAGTACTATGTTCCTTAGCTTTGGCTTCTTCGAACTTTTCCAGATCGTTAGGCTTAGCTTTGCGATAGATTCTTTTCAAGTCGGGACTATCCGTTTTTACCCCGTTCTTTTTCATCTGTAAAAGAACAAGGCGTCCTATAAGGGTAACTTCGCCGATATCATGGCCCGGAGTTGCCTCTACGGCAACCAAATCACCTTTTTCCAGCTTTATATGCGTCGAATTTTTATAATACCCCTTTCGGGTATTCTTAAACTGCACCTCCACCATCTCAGTATCATCCTGAGCTTCAGGCAGGTCTGCCAGCCAGTCATAACACTGCAATTTCGCACCTTTACGTCGGCAACAGCAAGGGTCCGGCTGTTTTTCGTTATTATTGTTATTATCGTTCGTATTATCCATAAAAATTATTCTTTAGGACTATGAGCCCCGTTTACAGGACAAAACCACAGACGACACACAACCATCAAAGATAGTGAGCGGCAACTGTGGTTGTCCGAATATATTATTTACCGGAAATAATCAGCCTCGGTTATTTTGCAAAACTTACGGCGCGGGTTTCACGTATAACTGTGATCTTCACCTGTCCCGGATATGTCATTTCATCCTGAATCCGTTTTGCGATTTCTGTCGACAGCTTTTCGGTCTCCGTATCATCAATCTTATCGGCTCCCACAATCACACGCAGCTCGCGACCTGCCTGAATAGCATAAGTCTTCAGTACTCCGGGATACGACAAAGCCAGCTGCTCGAGATCGTTCAGACGCTTGATATATGCTTCAACGATTTCACGGCGTGCCCCGGGACGTGCTCCCGAAATAGCGTCACAAACTTGTACAATAGGAGCTAACAAACTGGACATTTCGGTTTCATCATGGTGCGCCCCGATTGCATTGCAAATGTCCGGTTTCTCTTTGTATTTTTCCGCCAGTTTCATACCCAACAATGCGTGCGGTAATTCCGGTTCTTCATCGGGCACTTTACCTATATCGTGCAACAATCCGGCACGTTTTGCTTTTTTAGGATTAAGTCCCAGTTCCGAAGCCATTACAGCACACAAATTCGCTGTTTCACGGGAATGTTGCAACAAATTCTGTCCGTAAGAAGAACGGTATTTCATTTTGCCCACCAGACGGATAAGTTCAGGATGAAGCCCATGAATACCCAAATCGATAGCGGTACGTTTTCCGGTCTCTATGATTTCCTCCTCTATTTGCTTCTTAACTTTAGTTACAACCTCTTCGATACGGGCAGGATGGATACGCCCGTCAGTTACCAGCTGATGTAATGCCAAACGGGCAATTTCTCTTCTCACGGGATCAAAAGCCGAGAGTACAATAGCTTCCGGGGTATCGTCCACGATAATTTCCACTCCTGTAGCGGCTTCCAAGGCTCGTATATTCCGGCCTTCCCGTCCTATAATCCGGCCCTTAATCTCATCCGATTCGATGTGAAACACCGTTACGGCATTTTCTATGGCCGTCTCAGTAGCAACGCGCTGGATACTCTGTATAACAATTCGTTTTGCTTCTTTATTTGCCGTCAATTTAGCATCATCCATTATATCGTTGATATAGGATGCAGCCTCGGTTTTAGCTTCCTCTTTTAAGGACTCTATAAGTTTTTCTTTCGCTTCTTCGGCCGAAAGTCCCGAAAGGTGTTCCAGACGTTCTACTTCCGATTTATGTAATTTATCCAGTTCTTGTTTTTTCTTCTCTACGATTTCGAGCTGTGCATCCAGATTAGTCCGTACCGCCTCGATCTCGGTCTTTTTTCTCTGCAAGTCCTGTTGTTGTTGATTCAACTGCAATTCACGTTGTTTCTGTTTAGCCTCAGCAGACTGGATTTTTGCATTACGGGCATTAGCCTGTTTTTCCATCTCGGTCTTCAGATGCAGAAATTTCTCTTTTACTTCCAGTAATTTATTCTTTTTAATTACTTCGGCCTCTTTCGTAGCTTCGTCCACAATTGCCTTGGCCCTGGCGTCGAGAATATAGCGGTTGATGAGGAACACGATAAATCCTCCCAACAACAAGCATCCTATGCCGATTCCGATTAATAATATGTAATCCATTTGTTCGTAAGTTATTAATTATAAAAAAGCACTACTCACCAAGTCTTTTTCAGACTCCGTTCGCAGTGCAGGATATTGTCTCTAAAAAAATATTTACAAAACTACTTTCAACGCCCGGCGTTAAAATATTTGTCTATTTCATTTTCCAGGCTTTCTATGCCTGAGGTAAATGTATTACGTTCCTGAGAGGCTTCCAGAAATAACCTTGCGAATTGCAAAGCCACCATAGCCAGATATTCTTTAGATCCCAGATTACTACCCCTGTATCGTTCCTTATAGGCTGTCCAGCGGTCATTCACCTTTTTTGCCGCCTCCCTTATCAAAGCTTCCTCCTCTACGCTTTTAGCCTCAAGAGGAAACTTATTTTGGATATCAGCTATTTTCAAAGAAATTTTAATTTTATCGCTCATAGCATCGCCTATTCATTTAACAGAGAGATGCATTTATCGATTTCCCGCACCAATTTGGCAAATCTGGCCTTAGCTTCCTGGTCTGCGCCCTCTCCAAGCGACAATTCCCGGGCCATTTTCAAATTTTTATATTTTGTTTCAGCCTCCGCCAGTTTCGTCTGTAATTCGTCGCACACTTGTTGCTGCGCAGCCAAACGATTTTCCAATACCTTGTTCTCGTTTTCCAGCCTTCTGCTTTCCGAAATAAGCCTGTTCAGCTTATCCCCGAAGATTTCCAGTATTTTCTTAGGACTTTCGGCCATTTCTATACCAAATTCTACACAAATATAAGTATTATCATCGAAAATTAAAGAACCGGCGGCTCTTTTTATCGAAAGCCACCGGTATATTAATACTTTTTCACAACCATTTAGAAAATAGCCGACACACTTTTAACGTTTCATGATTAATGCGCTGAAAGGGGGAACCACGACATTTCCTCCGGATACCTGCCGTATTCCATTCTCATTTATTTGCCCGTTATCACATATCACAGTCCATGTGCCTTGGGGTATCCTGACCACCGCATCTTTATCATTACCGTTAAAGGTTACCCAGATATCGGCCCAACTGTCGCCGTTTGCATGATCCTTCAACAAGTAAGAAACCACGTTAGGCTGTGTCTGCGGAGCGAATTCCAGATGTTTTTGTATATCTTCGGCAGTTGTCATTCTGAAAGCAGGATGGTTCTTCCTCAATTCTATCAATTGCTTATAATAGCTGAAAAGATCATTATATTTTTCCTTTTGACTCCAGTCTATCCGGTTTATACTGTCGGGAGATTCGTACGAATTTTTCACTCCTTTTTTGTCTCTGAAAACTTCTTCTCCTGCAAAAATAAAAGGAACGCCCTGCGAAGTAAGAATAATAGTCTGGGCCAGCTTATCAAACCGGAGCAAATCTTCCTCCGAAGCGTCCGGTACAGATATTTTAAATTTATCGACCAGGCAAAAATCGTCATGACAGGAAACATAATTAATCACATCTGCAGGAGATAATGCATACGGAGCATCCGAATAATTAACCTGTGTATAATCTATCTGAGGATGTCGGGTAGCACCTACAATACCAAATTTCACACTCTCTTCCAATCCCCGTTGTCCGGAGGCAAATCCCGGCTCTTTATCTTTATGCACACTGCCTTTTACTGCATCCCTGATATCGTCACTGAATACTGCCACACCCGGCATTTTCGGCGCATTTACCTTCAATCCGCGCTTTTCTGCAGGATAGGGGGAATTACCTGCAGCCCAGCCTTCGCCATAAATGAATATACTAGGATCTATTTTATCGAGTTCGGCCCGCAACTGGTTCATTGTCTCGATATCATGAATACCCATCAAATCGAAACGAAAGCCGTCCACATGGTACTCTTTTACCCAATACAGGACGGACTCTATGAGATAACGGCGCATCATTTCCCGTTCCGAAGCCGTTTCATTTCCGCACCCGGATGCATCGGAATAGCTCCCGTCCGGATTATGCCGGTAAAAATACCCGGGCACGGTAAGACTGAAATTAGAACCGTCTCCGGTATATGTATGATTATATACTACATCCATAACTACACGTAACCCGTTTTTATGCATAGCCTGTATCATCTCTTTCATTTCACGTATCCGCGTAGCCGGATCATAAGGATCGGTAGAATAAGAACCTTCCGGAACATTATAGTTTTGAGGATCATATCCCCAGTTATACTTATTATCCCCTAATTGGGTTTCGTCAATGGAACCGAAATCATAAGAAGGTAATATATGTACATGAGTAACTCCTAATTCTTTCAGATGATCTATTCCGGTTTTTAGCCCTTGGGGAGAACGGGAACCTTCTTCGGTCAATGCCAGGAACTTTCCTTTATTCCGTATACCGGAAGTCGAGTCTATAGAAAAATCCCTGTGATGCACTTCATACAAAATAATATCTGTAAAATTTTTCAGTTCAGGCTTCCGGTCATTCTCCCAACCTTCGGGATTGGTAGCGGCCATATCGATAATCGCGGCACGTTTTCCGTTTACCCCCACTGCCTTTGCCCAAATTCCGGGGGTTTCGGCCAACCATTTTCCGTCCTTCGTCTGAATAGAGAAAGTATAGAATTTACCGTAAAGCAAAGAATCTATCTCTGTCCTCCACGGAGAATACGGACTACTACGGTGCATATCCACCATAGCATAGGGAGCCCCTTTTTCTCCGTCATTATATAAACGAAGTTTTACGGCACGGGCAGTTGGAGCCCATAAAGCAAAACGGGTCGTATCACCGCTTACGGTTAATTCGAGGTCATCTCCGCTATAAGCGGGATATTTATCATAAGGAAGGGCACTATAGCCCGAAAAAGTGAGGAGCACTGCAGAAAAAACAGTCAGATATCTTTTCATAAACTTAATTTTTCAGATTCTAACTTTATAACAAACAAGCCGCGCTTTTGCTTGATTATTGTACTATAACTTTTGCTACTTTCAAAGGTGAACGCACTAAATAACAACCCGGAGAAACCTGTATTACCGAATTTCCGGAAGGGACATAAACCTGCTTATATAATTGTCCGGTAATAGAATAAACCTGAATATTCAAACCCGGTTCCGCTTTGCAAGACATCTCTATACGTCCATTCCCTCCTTTTGCCAGAAAAACAAATTCCTGGGCATCGGGCAAAGAAACAGATGCTGTCGGTTCATAATCACTGACATGGATATTGTCGATATTTATTCCATATGGGGTATTTTCACCTTTCTGAAATTTCACTCGCCAATTTCCGGGTTTATTTACATAATATTGAAATTCTTTGAGGCTTTTCGATAATTTTATATTCTTGGCAACTGCTTCCCAGTTTTTTCCTCCATCCGGCGAAATATAAACAGAAACCGTCCCGTTCTTATCGGTATCATACCAAGCCGCCCAAAAACGAATATAACCGATACCGTCGGATTTATCATCTCCCATAACAATATATCCGGGCTCACCGGACGTACTCTCCGTCAATCTCAGGTGAGCAGCAGCACCGTCCCACTTGGCATCACCGCCAGTCATTCCTAAAGTCGCACCTTTGAATATCCAGGTCCCTGTCTCTCCTTTATAAGTACCTCCTCCATACATGAGCGAACTATTAGGAGTATATCCCTTTTTCGTTTCAAAATCTTCAAAAAGATTCCAATATTGTGTCTTATCAGACAGATCTTGGGAAAGGACTTCGGAACTTATAGGATTCTTAATCCCTTTCTTATTAAAATAATCCACCAGGGCCCCTGATACCAACACTTCAGCACCCCAGTACCGAGGATTTTCGTCAAGATTATAATTATCTGCGTCTATCTTCACGATCAAACACTTATCCAGATTTATTTCCATTTTGTTATCAGCAATCAGCCACGCGGAAGATCCGGAGAAAGGAGGAGCGACATGATAAAAATATTTATTATTCGAATATTCGTTCATTTCTCCCACGACATATCCGCGCACGTAAACTGTTCCTTTCTTGTCCAATGCTTCATTTACCGAATAAGGAGACTCTTGCGTCCCGGAACCGGCAAAAGCAAAAAGAGAAAAAAAGAGAGATATAATTAAAGTAAGTAGATTTCTATTCATATATACGTCGTTATTTGACTTATTAATTTTCAAATATACAAAAAATTATTTTCAATTTAAAACTGAAAATAAATAAATGGTACAAGTTCACTGGAACGCACTTGTAACACTAAAAATATAACCATCGCAAAAACAAAAGCTTTACCGGCCAATGGCAGCCACTCGAGCCCCTTCTGTATTCGCAAAGAATACTTATGAGGCGTAAAATGAAGAATGAATCCGATCAGCATTGTAACAACGATCAACAAATATCCGTCCACAAAAGCAGGAATAATCTCAGGGTGGAAATTCGTAAATATCTGAGTAAATATCTGTCCGGCTACCTCCAGCGAAGGAGCCCTGAAAAATACCCAGCCTATGCAAATCAGGTTAAATGTAAAAAATACATTTATAAAATGACGAAATTTTCCCGCCGGCTTATTTTTATTTTCGGGAAATATATGTCTGAAAAATTTATGTATGACCAGTAAAAAACCGTGCCACGCCCCCCAAATGATAAATAACCAGGAGGCACCATGCCATAAACCGCCTATTACCATCGTGATGAAAAGGTTCACATAAATACGCCACCGGGGAACGCGGCTACCTCCCATGGGAATATAAAGATAATCGCGCAACCAGTTCGATAATGAAATGTGCCAGCGCCTCCAGAATTCGGTTATGGAAGCAGACTTATAAGGCGAATCAAAATTTATTTTAAACCGGAATCCCATCAAAAGAGCAAGCCCTATAGCCATATCCGAATATCCCGAAAAATCACAATAAATCTGCAAAGTATAACCATAAACGCCCATAAGATTTTCGAATCCACTGTATAACAATGGATTATCGAATATACGGTCTACAAAATTACCACTGATATAATCAGAAATAACCACCTTCTTTATTAATCCGGTAATGACAAGAAAAAGCCCTTCGCCCATCATTTCGGGAGTAATCTCCAACGGACGGTGTATCTGGGGGACAAAGTCCTTGGCTCGTACAACAGGACCCGCAACGAGAGGCGGAAAAAAAGACAGGAAAAATATATAGTCACGCAAACTCGTTAAAGGATCCATCTCTTTACGGTATACATCTATAATATAACTAAGAGAACGGAACGTAAAAAAAGAAATGCCGATAGGAAGTACAATGTTAAAAGGATCGAAATCCTGCTGACGTATATTAGCGATGGTTTCAAATATAAGGTTGGTATACTTAAAATAACATAACATGCCCAGATTCGCTGATATACTGAGCAGTACCAGTAAGCGCCTCAAAACCCTGTTTTCCGTCCGCCCTAACCCCATACCGATACAATAATCCCAGATACCTACGGCCAGCAACGTAAGTACATAAACGCCACTCGACTTATAATAAAAGTAGAACGAAAAAAGGATGACATAAATAATACGTAAAGATTCATGATGCTTCAATAATCTGTATAAAAGCAGAAAACCGGTAAAAATGAAAAAGAATAGCCCGCTGTTAAACAATAACGGATTACGTTCGTCATATAGGAAAAGTTTCCCCAACCTCCCGAAATCAATAATTTTACTCAAATCTATGTTGAATATATCCATGATAATCGTCCATTAAACTTTGATACAGTAAATTGCCCTGAATGCGGTAACCTTCAGCTGTACAGTGAATACGGTCCCGGGCCATCAATCCCGATCTCACCCATTTCGAAGAAGAACCCGTACCCCCGGACACCATATACCAATCCCATACAGGCAGTCCTTTATCTCCGGCATAATTCAGTATAATATCCCGCACATCGGAAATCTGCCGATTCACCGCAAAATAAGTCCGGCGACCTCCTTTCCGCCTACGTCCGCGCATGCGTTTCTGGCATTCCGCGGGGGTAGTCAGCAGCACAGGAACTTCAGGCATATCTTTTTGCAAGGAAGAAACCAGCATATCTATATTTCGTCTGATAACCATAGCATCGGCCCGGCTACCGAACGCCTCATTGGTTCCCAATGAGATGATGACAATATCGGGATGAAGAGCAGCGGCCTGGGGTGTAAAATCAGGTATGGACGCATAATTTTCGTACATAGCCCCGTTATTCCCTACGACATGGTACAAAACACCTTTTTCTCCGTTCTCCAGGCTGGCACCATAAAACAGGCAAGAATCGATTGCCCCTGTAACCAATCCTCGCAAACGCAGACTACAAACCGGTTCAGCCAATTCATAACAGGTCATGAAAGGATATAAAGAATCTACCCTCAACGCCTGCATCCCGTCCGAAATATGCAGACGCGGCGACATAGGCGCATGGAAAAGTTCTATACGGTTGAAACTATTGCATGCAGTTTGGCTCAATGTCTCTATGTTCAGATCTATCTCACGGCTCTCCGGAACTAAAGATATTCCTCCTACACCCAAAGGATATTTATTATATTTTCCCACACATCTGGAAAAATCCCAGTCTATGTCCGATGTAATAGAATAATCCCGGGGTTCATTAGTCTTCGCCAACTTCAACGGCACAATCAGTCCCCTACCCGCATTTCCGAAAGTTTTTTGCAACTCGGCCATTACCTCTCCCGAAAAAAAACCGGCCTGCAAATGGGAATCCCCGATATGCAGCACTCTCACCACGTGTCCCGAATCTTTTAAAGCATATAGCTTATCATAAAAACCATGTAATAGCCCCGCAGGGTCTTTTATCCGGTTAGAATCTTTTTTTATACAGGATAGAACAGCGATATCACCTTGTGCATAAGCACCGGATGAGAGCATCGACAAACATGCCAGCCCCAATATATAGAATAGTTTAATCCTCATGTCCCGTAATATTTTCTGAAGGTTCCAAAGCCAGTTCCAGTGACCGTACGAAATAACCAGCCAATTGTTTGCCCCCCGCATGATTGATATGTGTATAATCTTTATTTGCCAAAGGCGGTTTATGCCCTACGAAAGACAGCATACTGTTATATCCTCCCATCGCCTGATAAGTATCCCAGAAAACAACCCCTAACGAACGGGCCACCTCGCGCTGTGCTTCCACCAAAGCAGGGACAGCAGGCATCGTTATGAACTCTCCGTCTTTACGGTAACTGCGGTCACCCACGCCTAAGATCATTACATTTGCATCCGGATAACATTCCTTCAAATGGGAAACAGCCTGTTTCATTTGCCCTGCATACTTACGATAATCGGTTATCTCAGCTGTCATGACATTTAATCCGTATTCCAATACTATCAGATCGTACGGTATAAAACCGTTCATTTCAAAACTTTTTCCCACATTCATTCTGCCGAGAGAAGTACCTGAATACCCTCTGATAGAAATATTGTCGACCGAAACTCCTGTCTGCCCGTCCAGCCACACACCAAGAGCCGTAAAGCCGGAAACACTGTCTACCCTAACTTGAAAAGAAGAAGTCTCCCCTTCGAGCACCAATTCCTGAATTTCTCCGGACGAAGAAGGTGAATACGACATCCATACTCCGTCGCTTAAGCGCATTCTAACAGTACTGCGATTTCTGTTTATAAAAAGGAACCGGGATACATTCCATTTATCCGCACCTTTCAAACGGTTCGTCCCTTTATATGTCGCTACAGCACCTTCTTCCGGAATATAATACTGATGAAGCAAAGTCATTTTATCCCATTCCATTGCTTTGGGATTCACCACATTATGAGTAATCCATCCTTTCCCGCTCTGCACGATCGAACGGCGGAATCCGGGAAATTCCGAATACATGTTGACATATCCTACTCCACCTCCCCCGAAACGGGCTTGCAGCTCCTCCCGTATATTTTGTGTGAATATATCCGCTTCGATATAAGAATCCCCCAGAAATGCAATCCGCACAGGTCTGTCCGAAGATTTACAAGTACGCAAGGCATCCAGAAAGCGAGAAAGACCGTCTCCAGACGGGGAGAAATCTTCAAAAACCACCGTCCCGTTGGAAAGCCTGGGAGGATTTCGGCGTATTACCGTCGTATCGCCGCTCTGAATCGCAACACGGGTATCTTCTTGTATGCGGGTAGTATCTTCAGGCAAAACCTCATCAGCATATCGCACCTCCTTTTCCGGGACATATGCAGGAATATCCTTAACCCGTATATCCGATATAAGATCGATCTTTTTGGTTTTTAACGGCCCCCACTCGACAGTTGGCAAAAAAGAGAAGACGACAAGAAACAACAATGTAAACAGGAACAACCATATTATCTGGTTAAAAGAATCCTTCTTCATCTGCCCCTACTTTTTTAAATTCTAAATTGTAAACATTAAAATAACATCGCACGATTGAGATCACAAAAGTAGATAAAATTCAGAAGTTACATCCCGATTTATAATAAGATTTATACGATAAAAATTCATATATCCGCACCTTAGCAGGTTTCAACACTCCAACAAAATAACATTACGATTGTTTTTTAAAAAACTTTTAGCTATTTTAGTCGTCAAATCTTTTACATGACAGAACTGATCATACATCCGGCCGACTGGTTATATTATGCCTTGTATTTGATATACGCTATCACTATCATAGGTACGATTATTGTTGTCATACTCGAAAACCGCAATCCGGTCAAGAGCATCGCATGGATTGTCGTACTTATTTCATTACCGTTCGTCGGCCTTATTTTTTATTTGTTTTTCGGACAGGATTTCAGAAGGCACCGGATGATTTCCCGGAAAAGTAAACGCAAACTGCGTAAAGGAGATTTTTATCCCGCTGTAGAAATAAGCAAACTGAACCTGAGCGAAGACAGCAAACAACTCATCCGCCTATGCTCTTCGATGGGACAAATGACATTCTACCCGGATAACGAAGTGGAAATATTTATTTCAGGTAAGGAAAAATTCGAACGGCTCATCCAGGACATTAATCGCGCCCATAAATACATACACATACAGTATTATATTTTTGAAAATGACAAATTAGGAAATAAGATACGGGATCTCCTCATCGCACGTGCAAAAGAAGGAATAGAAATAAGAGTGATATATGACGATGTAGGATGCTGGCAGGTCAAGAATCGTTTTTTCAACGAGATGAAAACTCACGGTATCGAAGTATATCCCTTCCTGGAAGTAACATTTCCCAGCCTTGCCAACAGGATCAACTACCGGAATCACCGGAAGCTTGTCGTTATCGACGGAAAAGTCGGTTATATAGGAGGGCTTAATATCGCCGACCGGTATATGTCGGAATCGAAATTAGGATTCTGGCGCGATACGCATGCGCGTATCACCGGACCGGCCGTACATGGTCTGCAAGCATCCTTCTCGGTAGACTGGAGTTTTATCCGGAAAGAACTTCTCGCAGGTCCCGATTATTTTCCTCCTACCACCATGTGCGGCAATACCGGGATACAAATAGTCACCAGTGGTCCCATTGGACAGTGGAGTAATATTGCTCTTGGTTTTCTAAGAGCCATTTCCAATGCAAAACGCTATCTCTATATACAAACGCCCTATTTCCTGCCCACCGAGGCACTGCTGAAAGTGATGCAAACGGCGGCTCTTTCCAAAGTAGACGTACGCTTGATGATACCCGACCGTTCCGACTCTATGATTTTGAGACTGGCTACATTTTCTTATGTCTCCCAAATGTTAAAAGCCGGTGTAAAAGTATATCTCTACCAAGGCGGATTTCTTCATGCGAAAACCATCGTATCGGACGACGAATTCTTCACCATCGGTTCCACCAATCTAGATTTCCGCAGCTTTGAACATAATTTCGAAGGAAACGCATTTATGTACGATAAGGAAAAAGCGATAGAAATGAAAGAAATATTCTTTAAAGACCTGGAAAACTGCCAGCGTATTAAACCATCCGTATGGCGCAGACGCCCCACCTGGGAAAAATTTAAAGAATCTGTCGTGCGTCTTATGAGTCCGGTATTATAAAAAATCAATATAGGCCGAACTTTAACAATACTGAGTTGTATCAAATACAGAGTATCAATAATTTCCGGAAACAGGATAGATACAATATTGTAATCGTTTTGTAACATGAAAGTCGTTTCTTTGCAACCGAAAAAAGATATAACGTTAAACACTTCATATGGAAACTTTTTATCTGGCTATTATCGTATTCATTTTCATTATAGCTATATTTGACTTGGCTGTGGGTGTAAGTAACGATGCCGTCAACTTCCTGAATTCCGCCATAGGTTCCAAAGCAGCATCTTTCAGAACCGTAATGATCATCGCCGGTATCGGTATTTTTATAGGGGCATCTTTCTCAAACGGCATGATGGATATAGCCAGACACGGAATCTATCAACCGCAATATTTTTATTTCGACGAAATAATGTGCATATTGCTGGCCGTGATGCTTACCGACGTGGTATTGCTGGATATTTTCAATTCTATGGGAATGCCCACTTCCACAACGGTATCGATGGTATTCGAGCTATTAGGAGGAACGTTTGCCATGGCCATGGTGAAAACCATCAAATCCAATGGCAATCTCGTGCTGGGAGACCTTATCAATACGGACAAAGCCTTATCGGTCATACTGGCGATATTCGTCTCGGTAGCCATTGCATTTTTCTTCGGAACTATCGTACAATATATATCCCGGGTTATTTTTAAATTCAATTATAAAAAGCAGCTCAAATATTTCGGGGCCCTGTTCGGAGGATTTGCCACTACCGCGATCATTTATTTCATTCTTTTTAAGGGATTGAAAGAATCGTCATTCATGACCTCTGAAATCAAACAACTTATACAAGAGTATACGACTCATATCCTGGGCGTGTGCTTCATCGGATTCACCGTACTGATGCAAATATTCCAATGGCTCAAAATCAATATACTTAAAATCGTCGTTCTATTAGGAACTTTCGCACTGGCGCTCGCATTTGCCGGAAATGACCTGGTCAATTTTATCGGAGTCCCCCTCGCCGCGTTCTCTTCCTATACCGATTTTATCCATAATGCCAACGGAACAACACCGGACAGTTTCCTGATGACCTCGCTTACCCAATCGGCAAAGACCCCGATTATATTCCTCATATCGTCGGGAGCAATTATGGTATATGTATTGTTTACATCCAAAAAAGCCCATAACGTTGTAAAAACAGCTCTCGACCTGTCCCGGCAGGAAGAAGGAGAAGAAACATTCGGTACTTCTCCCATAGCCCGGAAGCTGGTGAGGCTGACTACTGGTTCCACATCCAATCTTATCAATGCGATTCCTCCTAAGGTAAGGAGCTGGCTTAATTCCCGTTTCGATAAAGATGATGTTATCTTGGAAAACGGAGCCTCCTTTGACCTCATAAGAGCGTCCGTAAACCTGGTACTGGCCAGTTTGCTTATTGCGTTAGGAACATCAATGAAACTTCCTCTTTCCACTACCTACGTTACATTCATGGTCGCGATGGGTAGCTCGCTGGCCGACCGTGCCTGGGGACGGGAAAGCGCCGTATACCGCATAACCGGAGTTATCTCTGTCATCGGAGGATGGTTCATTACGGCAGGAGCCGCATTCATGATTTGTTTCATGGTAACCATGCTCATTTATTTCGGAGGAACAATCGCTATTATCCTGCTCGGAGCTCTGGTCGCTTATCTCCTCATCCGCAGCCAGATCGTTTACAAACGTAAAATGAAAGTAGAAAAGAACGATACTCTCGTTAAACAAATGCTGGCAAACACAGACAACAATAAAGCACTCGTACTTTTACGCCAGTTCAGCCGGGAAGAATATGCAAAACTCATGGAATGGAGTTCCGTTATTTATAATCAAATGGTAACAGGATTCATCAACGAAAGTTACCGTACCCTGCGCAAAGCGATGAACCATATCGAAGTGGAACGCCGCTATTTCAAACAGGTCAAACGAATAGGTACTATGGGGATTTCCAAACTGAGTGATAAAGACGCTCTTGAAAAGAGCCTCTATCTTTTTCAGGGAAACGATTTTGCCACCGATATATTACACAGTGTAAAACGTATCTGTGAACCCGCACTGGAACATACCGACAACAACTTTAATCCTCTCGAACCGGAACAAAAAGTACACTTCTCCGAAATAGCCGCAGGCATTTCGCAATTCCTGAAAGATTGCGAATTGTGGATCGCACGCAACGAAGGCGAGGGCTTCAAAGACCTCATCTCCACAGGGAATATACTGATCAACCAATTGGCACAAATAAAACGGGAAGAAATGCACCACATGCAAGAACAATCCTCTTATATTAAAGTAGGTATGGTATTCCTCACGATGATACAGGAATCCCAAAATATTGTGGCATTGGCGATAAACCTGCTCAAAATAGACCAGAAATTCCAGGAAGAATAAGCCGCTATAATTTTTTATCACGAAATAAATATCCCTGATTTTCTCCAATGATTATTTAGAGAAAATCAGGAATATTTTTTACATTTACACAACAAAAAACGTTCTGTTTAAATCATTGTGCCATCATGACTTCGTCCACAACAGACCCGTTCCTTTTTTTCCAATCTTTATACCGGTTCAATAACTTTTCCTTATCCGTTCCGGATAAAAGTTCTAACGAAAATTTCAACCCGACTGCTTCAGGCCCGAAATACTCTTGTATAATTTTCCCGTCCTGCATAAATATTACCATTTTAGGTTTATTTTCTAATTGATTTTTATACACAAAAAGGTTATCGTTATTTATACATTCCCATCCGCCACAACATAATATATAATATTTTCCGCGTAAACCTTTACGATAGGCCTGATGATCGCCTTTTATTACCTCTCCCGTAAAGACACATTCCGCCAAAAGTTTGCATAATCTTTCTTTATAAGATATTTTTAAACTCTTTTCGATCAAATCCGACTCTATTAATTGGGATAATAAAAGCGCTACGATATTACGCACGTCCAATACATCCGGAGAATCTTTGCCGGATTTCTCAAGTATCGACAGTAACTTATTATAATATTCCAGCGACTTCGCATAATCGCCCTGAGAAGAATAAATGCCACCAATATTATTATACGATGCGGCAACATCAGGATGATCCGGACCGAAGACCTTTTCACGTATCACCAGAGACTTATGATAATATTCCAAAGACTTTACATAATCGCCCAGGGAACTATAAACAAGCCCGATATTATTATACGATGTGGCAACATCAGGATGATCCGGACCGAAGACCTTTTCAAGTATCACCAGAGACTTATGATAATATTCCAGCGACTTCGCATAATCGCCCTGAGAAGAATAAATGCCACCAATATTATTATACGATGCGGCAACATCAGGATGATCCGGACCGAAGACCTTTTCAAGTATCGACAATGATTTATTATAATATTCCAACGACTTCGCATAATCGCCCAGGGAACTATAAACAAGCCCGATATTATTATACAATGTGGCAACATCGGGGTGGTCCGGACCGAAGACCTTTTCACGTATCACCAGAGACTTATGATAATATTCCAAAGACTTTACATAATCGCCCTGAGAAAAATAAACAAACCCGATATTATTATACGATGTGGCAACATCAGGATGATCCGGACCGAAGACCTTTTCACGTATCACCAGAGACTTATGATAATATTCCAGCGACTTCGCATAATCGCCCTGAGAAGAATAAAAAAACCCGATACTATTATACGATGTGGCAACACTGGGGTGGTCCAGAACAAAAATCTTTTCAAGTATCGACAGCGACCTATTATAATATTCCAACGACTTCGCATAATCGCCCAGGGAAGAATAAATGCCACCGATATTATTATACAATGTGGCAACATCAGGATGATCCGGACCGAAGACCTTTTCAAGTATCACCAGAGACTTATGATAATATTCCAACGACTTCGCATAATCGCCCTGAGAATCATAAACAAGCCCGATATTATTATACGATGTGGCAACATCAGGATGATCCGGACCGAAGACCTTTTCAAGTATCACCAGAGACTTATGATAATACTCCCGTGACTTCGCATAATCGCCCTGAGAAGAATAAATGCCACCAATATTATTATACAATGTGGCAACATCAGGATGATCCGGACCGAAGACCTTTTCAAGTATCACCAGAGACTTATGATAATATTCCAAAGACTTTACATAATCGCCCAGGGAACTATAAACAAGCCCGATATTATTATACAATGTGGCAACATCGGGATGGTCCGGACCGAAGACCTTTTCACGTATCACCAGAGACTTATGATAATATTCCAAAGACTTTACATAATCGCCCAGGGAACTATAAACAAGCCCGATATTATTATACGATGTGGCAACTTGATTACTCTCCTCTCCATTCTCTTTACGGGCGATATCTAACGAACGGGTTATATACTCTTTTGCTTTCTTATAATCCGCTATATATATTAGAAAAAAGTTACCGCACTCCGTCAGATAATCATAATTATCCGGCTCCAAATTTAATCTTTTTTCCAAATAACATGATGCAGAATCATTTTGATACTCCAGCCAGAAACCGTCGGCAATATCTTTATACCGCTGAGCCAGAAAATCACGTAACTCTTTCTGTTTTTTCAGATCAGACTCGGTACGGGCAATCATATCCGGCAGGAAATCCGCAATTGAGGCTTCATTCACCGGCAGCAAACTTTTATTATATTCTACCATCTCGCGGCCTTTTCCTTGTTTTCGCAAGTCCGTGTTAACAATTTCTATCGAATCCAGGGACTGGTAATCTATTCGGGATAATTTATCCGCCTCTTCCAGTATATATTTATCCGAATCGTAATAACGTACGGAAAATTCATTCAAGACTTTTTCCAAACTGTCGCGTTCGGCCCGCAACTGATCATAACGGGCATTTTTTTCTTTCATCGCCGACAACTCCGCATCCTTTTCCGATATTATTTTTTCATAACGGGCTATCTCTGATTCTTTCCGGGTACGTATATTCGTCTCTATCCGGCGGCGCTCGGCCTGCAACTCTTTGGTATTCGCAACTACTATTTCCACTTTTACGTGAGGGTTCAATGCGTATTTTGTACTGCTCAGCTCTTTTGCCGGAGGAGAAATAAGAGTATAGTCCTGTTTGTAAATTCGCTCGAAAACGAATGTGTCCCGCTTATTGGATGTAATAAATAAGGTAAAATCGCCCTTATCATCACTCCGGGATTCCGTCTCTACTTTTAAACGGACATCGGAGACCGGAACCGTCTGGTTCGATTTATTGTAAGAGATCTTCCTCACGTGCCCTGGCTGTGATATTATCTGGGAGAATAACAGAGAGGGAAAAAACATAATAACCAAAAAGCTTATTTTGTATTTCATAGCTATTGTATATATACAGTATTTAAAAGTTTTTCTTCTCCTTGTGTAGGATAAACGGTTTGAATAGCAGCTCTTTTCTCTTTTTTCAGGATAACTGCTTCGTAACGTTTCTTTTGCGCACATAGCGGTATATCCATGGAAAAATATCCGTTGTGATTCGTAACGGATATTTTTCCGGCAATTTCCACCACCACTCCTTCCTCGGGCATATCGGAACCGGCATTCCTCACAAAACCCTGCACCGTCCCATAAGTATTGTCGCGGCTTACCGGCAGGATGAGAGAAGGCTTCAACGGCATGACGGTATCCGTATATACATATCCCCACGACCGGAATACTATTTGGGCATTCTTTCCGGAATATCTCCCCGGAATGTCACTGAACGACACGGGGTTCTCCAGGCTGCCAATCACTTTGCATAACGTATCTTTATTATAGATAAGCAGCACCTGTCCGCCGTCTTCGGGAAAACCGAGACTTTCATTCCGGAAAGTTGTCTCTTCAAATAAAAGTTTTACATCGAACGGACGGTTATATCTCCAGACTCCGTATATGACCGACAATACAGCCAACAAACCGATAGTAGCCGCGACGATTTTTTTTATGATACGCCTGCGGTGGCGGTTCCACAACGAATCAAAAGAAACGCCGAGAATTGCCGAAAGTACCCGGACAAAAGCTTTTTCCCTCTTTATAAACCGGTTGTCATGTCCCTCCTCATGAATATTTATTCCTATCAACTCGGGAAGTTTGCTTTTAAGAACCGGATGAATACATTCCGTTTGAGGATCGTTACTGTACGGGATTCCTTCTATAACAAAAGGGATTATATTCTTTCCGCGCCCAATGGCGATAAAATCGGATATTTCTTTGCCTACCCAGGCCGATTTAGCCGAACGGGATGAACATATAACTATCAAATACCGGGACTGCTTCAACTCCTTTCGCAATTCATCCTTCAGAAACCCCGGCTGTATATCGGTACGGTCCAGGAAAACAGGTTTTAATTTCCGGGGATATCGTTTATCTGTGACACGGATAGTCGAAGGCAGACGGTAATTTTCTATTTTATACTGCAACCATCTCGCCCATTTCTCATCTTCACGCTTGTAGCTGATAAAAGCATAATATTTATATTTTTCTTCCACGGTACATTCTATCTCATATATTCTTCCATTTCCGTTAAAAGAAGAATGTTTAAAACGAATTAAAATTTTGTTTTCAAATATATATTCATTATTCTATATTTCCTATTAAATATATATATATTATTACTTAAACCACACTCATACAAAAACTCAAGGCGGTTCACACAATCTTCGAATTCATGTGAACCGCCTTAAATAAAAATCTATTCTTTATTAACTCTACTTCTCCCGTTATTTTTTAAAGTCAGGTACGGGGAATTTTTAATTTTTGTCCGGGACGAATAGAATTATTCCGCAGGTTATTGGCCCTCTTGATATCCTTATCGCTTACCCCCTTATATTTTTGGGAAATAGACCATAAGCTCTCTCCCGAAACGACCGTATGATAACGGAAATTACCCCCCGGGGATTTCTGATTAGATTTTGTCGATTTAACCTCCTGTTTCTTCACACTTTTCTGTACGGTTTCCGGTCCGGGTGAATCCGGCACTGAATCGTCGTTAGCCGCCACAGCCCGCGAACCTACGCGTAAACGCTGTCCGGCCCGTATATTATTATTTTTAAGCCCGTTCCATTTACGAAGATTACTCACACTCACTCCATACCTGTTGGCAATAACGGAAAGGTTCTCGCCTCTCTTGACGCGATGATAGGCCGATCTGACATTTCCGGTACTGTTCCCGGCAGAAGAGACAGCCGCAAAACTGGCAGGCTCCACAGTAGTACGGCGGGTATAATCAGAGGCATTGTGTGCATAGATCGTATCTTGCGATTCGATAAAGGAAAACACTTGCTGGGAGGGAAGAGCGAGCATATACGGTTTGATATGGCCCGGTATAATATCTTTACGATATTGAGGATTTAAATCCCTGATTTGTTCTATAGGTATTTGCAACACGTCGGCGATCTGTTGAAAATGCACCTGGCGGTCTACATTTATCGTATCGACAATTAACGGCCGTTTCGTCAATACAGGGCAAATATTATGGTCTCTGTAATAATGCATTACATAATTTGCCGCGATAAAAGCAGGCACGTATCCCCGGGTTTCTTTCGGCAGAAACTCGTATATTTCCCAGTAATCGGTTTTTCCTCCAGCTCTGCGAATCGCTTTATTTACATTACCCGGACCGCAATTGTATGAAGCGATTACCAAAGGCCAGTTGTGATATATGGCATACAGGTCGCGCAGGTATTGGGCCGCTTTCTCGGACGACTTATACGGATCGCGGCGCTCGTCCACCATACTGTTCACTTCCAGGCCCAGATTCTTAGCTGTTCCTATCATAAATTGCCACAAGCCGGCAGCTCCGGCCCGGGACGTCGCATTAGGAATAAGAGCAGATTCAATTATAGGAAGGTATTTCAATTCAATAGGCAAACCGGCCTTTTCCAACGCTTGTTCGAAAATGGGCATATAATAAGTACTCCGCCCCAGCATACTTTCCACCAGCATGCGGCGTTTCACGGTGTACATGTCGATATAACTGCGTACGATCTGATTATAAGGCATCTCTATAGCTGTAGGCAACTGGGATAATTTCCGTATATATACAGAATCGGGATATGTCACAATCGAGCTGTGTTTTACACAACTGTCATCCAATACGGCATATTTCTGCATATACCAGTCCGTCATCATATTTTGTACATCCGTCTCGAAGCTCTCCGGATAAACGATATCTTCATCGGTTATGGTATCTTGCACCGTTTTAGGTACATTATATTTTAATTGAGCCGTTCCCGAAAGAAACGCTCCTGCTACGGTAATGGATAATAGAATTCGTCGCATAATGTCAAATTTAAAAGGTTATAGCGCATTGTATTCCCACCGAAGGCAATGCGCACTGATAAGATTCTATTACAGCCGGGTTCCAGCGTACGGAAAGATCGGGTGTAATATCGAAATGATAGAGTTGTGCATCCACATAAGCATCTATCATACATACCAGATAAACTCCTACCATAGATATGATACACAAATCACGGTTCCTCCGGTAGAAATCTTTTCTTTGTTTCAATACATTCTTCAAATAATCTTTATCTATATCTTCCTCCTTTACGGTAGAAGGATAAAAATTCATATAACTATTGGTGGCAGGATCGCTGTCCATAATATCCCTGTATCCGTTCTGATAATCCTTCAGCATCCTTCCATTCCAGGATGTAGCATAAATAAGTCCGGCATATCCGCCTATTACGATAGGGAGTTTCCAGTATCTCCTGTTATATATCTGCCCTAATCCCGGGCATAAAGCCGATAACCATACGGCACGCATCGGATCGGGATTAAAAACCTTTTCGTTCTCTATCGTTACCCGGGTCAATGTAGAATCGGGCAATAATAACGGAATACTGTCATTATATATACCGTTCAGGGAATCGGGTAATACGACAGGCGTTTCTTCCAGTCCGGGTGCTATTTCTTTCGTCCCGTTATTCTTAACCGGAGAAACAGTCCTCTCCATTTCTCGGGAATGTCCTGAAAATAACGAGAAACAGATAAATAATAAAACGAGCAGAGCCCGACTACCGCCGGGCCGTTGAAACCGCTCTATGTTATTTTTCTCTTTTAACAAAATTATTTCAGTTTATCGAACAAGGCAATAAGCCGTTCCAGCTCTTCTTCATTTTTAAACGGAATACTTATTTTTCCTTTTCCTTTTTCATCACAACTAAACTGAACCTTTGTCCGGAAAAAATCGGAAAGATGAGTTTTAAGAATATCATATTCCCTATTCATGACCATTTTTTTCTTGGCCTTTTTCTTCACACTCCCTCCTTCGGCTATCGCCTTGGCCAGTTCTTCCACCTTTCTCACCGAAAGATTATCAGTAAGTATCGCTTCATATAAGCTCAGCTGCTCTGCCGGATCATTTATAGACAGCAATGCTCTCGCATGACCCATATCTATCCGTTTATCCCGAAGCCCTATCTGTATTTCTGCCGGTAATTTAAGCAGTCTCAGATAATTGGCGACAGTAGTTCGTTTTTTTCCTATGCGTTCGCTAAGACGTTCCTGAGTAAGGGCATACTGTTCTATTAGTTTCTGAAAAGTAAGGGCTATCTCTATGGAGTTCAAATCTTCCCGCTGAATATTCTCGATCAGAGCCATCTCCATTAAAGTTTCATCTTCAACCGTACGCACATATGCGGGCACCGAAGCAAGTCCGGCCAGCAATGCCGCACGGTATCTTCGTTCCCCGGCAATAATCTGATACGAATTCATACCGGTCTGTCTCAACGAAATAGGCTGGATGATACCCAGTTCACGAATGGATGCTGCCAGCTCTTCGAGTGCCTCCCGGTCAAACTCCCTACGGGGTTGATCCGGATTGGGTGTAATTTGGGAAAGTTCTATTTCATTAATAGAAGATGTGCCGCTGGTCGAAATATCATCCATCGTTATCAGGGCATCCAGTCCCCTTCCTAATGCGCTTCTTTTCTGTGTTGCCATATCGTTCTCTAAACCTTTTTAATTGGTCTTCTTTATCAATTCTTTCGCCAGTTGCATATGGTTCACACTACCTTTCGAATCACAGTCGTAAAGAATAGCGGGCAAACCGTGGCTGGGAGCTTCGCTCAATTTTATATTTCTCTGAATGACAGTAGAAAAAACCATATCTCCGAAATGACGTTTCAGTTCCTCATATATCTGGTTCGCCAGTCTCAAACGGGCGTCATACATCGTCAGCAAAAAGCCTTCTATTTCCAGTTTCGGATTTAGTTTAGACTTTATTATTTTTATCGTATTCAATAATTTGCTAATACCTTCCAACGCGAAATATTCAGCCTGCACCGGTACGATAACCGAGTCCGAAGCGGTAAGCGCATTCACTGTTATCAGTCCCAGAGAAGGCAGGCAATCAATGAGTATATAATCATAGTTATCTTTCACATCCGTTAACAACCCGTCCAATACCTTCTCACGGCCCGGGACATTGAGTAATTCAAGTTCAGCCCCCACCAAGTCTATACGGGAACCCACTATTTCCAATCCGTCAATACACGTCTTCACTGCCGCTTCTTTAATTGGAGTGCCATTCACCAGACACTCATATACCGAAGTCGTTACTGAACGGGGATCCACGCCCAGTCCGGAAGAAGCATTAGCCTGCGGATCGGCATCAATCAATAGCACTTTCTTTTCCAAAACTGCAAGCGATGCGGCCAAATTTATTGAAGTGGTTGTTTTTCCTACCCCTCCTTTTTGATTTGCAATAGCTATTGTTTTACTCATAACTTAGTATTTTATGCAGGAACAAAGAAAATGCTTTTTATTTGCATAACTAAAACATGCACCTACAAAATATCCTAATTGTTGAAAAGTCGGTTCTTTTGTTAATAACCCTGTGACCCTCATCTTTTTTAACAGATGTTTGATGACAAAGATAATATTTTTATCCGATGGCCGAAAAGCGTTTTATCTATTTTAGTACAACAAAAAATATTACTTTTTGATATATCTATATTTTAAGCTATTTTTGTAAAGTAAGAGTTATTGAAACCACCGGTCATGAAAGGATCGGGTATATTCAGACTATACATCTAACTTTCAATATATTACAAAACAAAAAAACAGACCGGAAAATCAATGTTTTCATATAATAAAAGAAATTGAATGGAATCAAATAACAGAACGATACATATCGAAAAAAATAGTTGTATCAAATGCGGAAAATGTTCACAAGTGTGCCCTGCCGAAATAATGATTCAAGATAAAACCACGAAAGAAATTCGCTTGGAACAGGTCGGTCTTTGTATCGGCTGCGGACATTGTGTGGATGTATGCCCGACCGGCTCGGTGATACACAGCGACTTCCCCCCGGAAAAGATACACCCTATCAATTATTCACTGCTGCCGACCCCCGAACAAATCATGTTATTGGTCAAATCGCGCCGTTCCAACCGGACGATTACATCCAAACCCATTGACAAAAAGAGTTTAGAGCAAATTGTTGAAGCAGCCCGGTATGCCCCGACCGCTACAAATTCACAACAAGTCGCTTTTACGATTGTTACCGATCCAGAAAAACTGCGTCAAATCAGTAACTTCACCATCGAAACATTCGAATCCCTGGTAAAAAAACTGACGAATCCGGCCATAAAAATTTTACTGAAACCCTTTATGCCGGATGTTTATAAATATGTCCCTGCATTTAAAATCCTTAAACAAAAACATTTGGAAGGCAAAGACCCTATCCTTCGAAAAGCAACGGCCCTATTAATTATTCACACGCCCTATTCCAATCGTTTCGGCTGTGAAGATGCCAACCTGGCTTACCAAAATGCATCATTAATGGCTCAGTCATTAGGAATCAGTCAGATTTATATGGGATTTATACTTACTGCTATTAAACAAGACAAAAAAAAGACCTTTTCCCGAATGTTAGGAATTGACGGAAAAATACAAGCTATCATGGCTCTCGGCATACCGGCATTCAAATATCCGAAATATGTGGATCGGATTTAATAACAGAAATTTAAACCAGAGAGAAAAATCACTTCCGTCTTGTTGGGATACGAAATCTTAATAAAGCCTCACTGTTTAATTCTGAAATATCAAATCACCTGTTCCTCATTTTAATTTTTTATTATACAATTTTATATACAATGCAAAAAAAAGAACGGCCTCTTATATTGATAACAAACGACGACGGTTTTTCCGCCAAAGGTATCCACGAACTTGCCAAATTTGTTTCCCCGTTAGGAGAGATAATCATCGTAGCTCCCGACGGACCCCGGTCGGGACAATCCTGTGCCATTACGGTCGGCAATCCCATGCGTATCATTCCGAAAGAAAATAAAAACGGATATAAAATATATACCACAAACGGGACCCCGGTCGATTGCGTCAAAATGTCCATGAACATCGTACTCGAGCGAAAACCCGATTTACTTTTATCGGGAATCAACCACGGTTCCAATTCTGCGGCAAGCGTTATTTATTCGGGTACTATGGGCGCCGTGTTTGAAGGCTGTATGCTGGGAGTTCCTTCCATAGGGTTCTCTTTATGTTCGCATAAACCCGATGCGGATTTCTCTGTCTGTGAAAGTGTCGTTACCGAAATATGCAACAAAGTGCTCCGGAAAGGACTTCCGGCAGGAACCGGCCTTAACGTGAATATTCCGGTTGTCGGTTCCTTATCCGGAATAAAAGTATGCAGAGCGGCCCGAGGGCACTGGACCGAAGAATATGACAAACGAACCGACCCTGCCGGACACAATTACTATTGGCTGACCGGACATTTCCACAACATGGAACCGGAATGTGAAGATACCGACGAATATCTGTTATCCCGGGGAATAGCGACCGTAGTACCTGTGCTCGGAGATCGTACGGGCTTCCATCAGATCGGTATGATCGATAGTTTACTGCATGATTAAAACGACCTTACCAGCCAGGCACATGAAAAAATATCTATACATCTTACCGATTGTCTTTCTATCGATAGCATGCGGAACTGTTCCCATTACCGGACGAAAACAGTTCAATCTCGTATCGGATGCAGAAGTCCTCTCTCTGAGTAATCAGAGTTTTAACGACTATATGAAAACGGCAAAAATATCTTCCAATACCGTTCAAAGCCAACAAGTCAGCCGGGTTGGAAATAAAATTGTACAGGCTGTTATCCGTTATTTCAAAAATGCGGGATTGGGCAACGAACCGGCTAACTACCAATGGCAATTCATTCTGGTAAAAGACAAAACCCCGAATGCTTTTGCTTTACCAGGGGGGAAAGTTGTCGTAAATGACGGAATACTCCCATACCCCCAAGATGATGACGGTCTGGCCGTCGTACTGGGCCACGAAATAGCCCATGCAGTAGTTAAACATAGCAGCGAACGGCTTAGCCAGCAAATGATGGCACAATACGGACAAATGGCAATAGACGCACTTATGACCGGAAAAAGCAACGAATCAAAAAAACTTGCCTCAACCATCTACGGATTAGGAGCACAATACGGTGTTATGCTCCCTTACTCCAGAACCCAGGAATACGAAGCAGATAAATTAGGACTTATATTCATGACCATGGCAGGATATACTCCCGAAAAAGCACCGGAATTCTGGCAACGTATGGCAGCAAATTCAGCAACAGTTCCGGAATTCATGAGCACTCACCCTGCTGACGGGAACCGTATTAAAGCTTTACAAGATGCGATCCCAGAAGCCAGAAAATATAAATAGTAATCCGGTTACTCTTTTTCGGACGCTTAATCATCTCAAAAAAATTTAGTCCTTTATTATAATAAAACATTTTTACTCCCTGTGAATTTTATGAATTACAGGGAGTAAAAATCACATACTCTTTATTGCATAAATATGCAACTATTCATCGCATATCGTAAATTTAATACAAAAGTTATACGTTTTTTATTCAAAAAAACATTAGAAACAAATTTTTATACTTATATTTGTCGAGAATATAGAATAATTATACACAATAATAGGAAGAATGAAAAAGAAAGTCAACCGGCTGCAAGCTATCAAAGAGATCATTATCAATACACGCGTAGGCAGCCAGGAAGAACTATTGCAACTATTATCGGCAAATGGTTATAATCTGACACAAGCGACTTTATCGCGAGACCTGAAACAACTTAAAATTGCAAAAGTACCCGGAAATGACGGAGGGTACGTATACGTGCTGCCCGAAGTCGCCGGCTTAGGAAAAATGATGCATGCAAAAATGATTTCTCCGCATACCTCTTTCGCAGGAGGATTCATTTCCATAAATTTTTCGGGGAATCTCGCAGTAATAAAAACGCGTCCCGGATACGCGGGAGGCATTGCATACGACATCGATTCCAACGAAAAAGACACTATACTGGGAACCATCGCCGGTGACGATACCATCTTGCTGGTATTACAGGAAGGTGCTACACAGCAACAAGTTATCCAAACTTTAGTTCCTATAATTCCCGGTATACAGTAAACATTTACAATACAAGCAGACGGTTCGGGCCGGACAGGCCTAAAATTAAAGAGATGGAAGATAATATCGAAGTTCTTGTAGCCGGCGAAGAACATATTGGCTACGTGGAAACTATTCTCGAAACAATCGAGAAAGCTGCCAAGGTTAGAGGTACAGGTATCGCCAAACGTACCCCTGAATATGTAAGGCAGAAAATGCTGGAGCAAAAAGCGATCATCGCCCTTTGTAATGGTATATTTGCCGGATTTTGCTATATCGAAAGCTGGAGTAATAAACAATTCGTAGCGAACTCAGGATTAATTGTTTCTCCCGAATTCCGGGGACACGGTCTTGCCAAGAAAATCAAGCGAAAAGCTTTCGAGCTTTCCAGAGAAAGATTTCCCGAGGCAAAACTATTCGGATTAACAACAGGCGCAGCCGTAATGAAAATAAACTCAGAACTGGGATATCGTCCCGTTACATTTGCCGATCTTACCGACGACGAAGCTTTCTGGAAAGGCTGTCAAAGCTGCGTAAATTATGACATTCTCCAGAGAACGGGACGACGCATGTGCCTGTGTACCGGAATGCTCTACGATCCCAAAGAGCACAAAGAATAATTTTACCGACCATAAATGATGAATGATATGAAAAAAGAAAAAGTAGTATTGGCTTTTAGCGGAGGACTGGACACCTCATTTTGTGTAAAATATCTTTCGGAAGATTGCGGTTATAATGTTTATACCGCTATCGCCAACACCGGAGGATTCACCGATGAAGATTTGAAGCTCATAGAAGAAAAAGCATATAAACTGGGGGCCGTAAAACACGTCTCACTCGACATAACCCAGGAATATTATGATAAAAGTATCAAATACATGGTTTTCGGTAATGTATTAAGAAACGGCACTTATCCCATATCGGTAAGTTCGGAACGTATTTTTCAGGCTATAGCAACCATAAATTACGCCAAAGAGATCGGAGCCGATTATGTCGCCCACGGAAGTACCGGAGCCGGAAACGACCAGGTACGCTTTGACCTGACGTTCCAGATATTAGCTCCCGGTATCAAAATACTGACTCCGACCCGGGATATGACTCTGACCCGGGAATATGAAATAGATTATCTTAAAAAACATGGATATACGGCCGATTTCAAGAAAATGGAATACTCCATTAACAAAGGATTATGGGGAACAAGTATTGGAGGAAAAGAAACCCTCAAAAGCGATCAGACTTTACCTGAGGAAGCCTATCCGTCACAACTGACTGCAACCGAAGAAGAAACTCTAACCCTCGATTTCGAACAGGGAGAGATCGCAGGAGTGAACGGAATAAAATATACCGATAAAGTCGCCGCCATTCAGGCTGTCGAGGCTATTGCCTCTAAACACGCAATAGGCCGGGACATGCATATTGGAGATACGATAATAGGCATTAAAGGTCGTGTAGGTTTCGAAGCCGCGGCTCCCATATTGATTATTGCAGCCCATAAAATGCTGGAAAAACATACTCTTACCAAATGGCAGCAATACTGGAAAGACCAGATCGGCACTTGGTACGGTATGTTCCTGCATGAAGCACAATACCTGGAACCGGTTATGCGCGATATGGAAGCATTCCTGCAAAGTTCCCAGGCAAATGTAACCGGACGCGTAACGATACAATTAAAGCCTTATCATTACGTATTGGTAGGAATAGACAGTGAATATGATTTAATGAAATCCGATTTCGGCGAATACGGAGAGATAAATAAAGCCTGGAGTGCCGATGATGTAAAAGGATTTACCAAGATACTCGGAAACCAGATGAAGATTTTTCATTCCGTACAAAGTAAGAAAAAATAAAAAAAATAGTACTTTAGCACCTAAATCAATCCAGTAGTAACTAAAGAAAAAACTAATGATCAAAGCAGGTATTATAGGAGGAGCAGGATATACGGCGGGGGAACTCATCCGGTTGTTAATCAATCATCCCGATGCCGAAATCATTTTCGTCAACAGCTCCAGCAACGCCGGGAATAAGATTACCGATATACATACGGGGCTCTATGGAGAAACCGACTTGTATTTTACCGATAAAACTCCCTTTGAAGAAATAGACGTATTGTTTTTTTGCACGGCCCACGGAGATACACGTAAATTTATAGAATCACATACATTACCTCCCGATCTTAAGCTTATAGACTTGTCTATGGACTACCGGATAGAGTCTCCTGAACACGGCTTCATATACGGACTTCCCGAACTGAACCGCAAACGTATCGTTCGCGGAAACCGTATAGCCAATCCCGGATGCTTCGCTACAGCTATACAGCTTGCTCTGTTACCATTGGCAAAAAATCTCTTGCTGAACAACGAAATACAGGTAACCGCCATTACCGGATCTACAGGTGCCGGACAGAAACCAACTTCAACATCGCACTTTAGCTGGAGGAACGACAATATATCCATATACAAACCTTTTACACACCAACATTTGGCTGAAATTAAACAGAGTCTCGGGCAACTCCAGACAAGTTTCAGTTCAGCTATAAATTTTATTCCCGTAAGAGGAAATTTCTCCCGGGGTATATTTTCTACATTATATCTGAATTGTCCGGTTGAATTAAATGTGATAAGGGAATTATACGAAAATTACTATGACGACCATAATTTCACCTTCGTCACCGATAAAGCTCCTGACCTGAAACAGGTCGTCAATACTAATAAATGCCTGCTTTATCTGGAAAAACACGAAGATAAATTACTGATCGTTTCCGTTATTGACAATCTGTTAAAAGGCGCATCCGGACAAGCCGTGCACAATATGAATCTGCTTTTCGGACTTCATGAAAAAACAGGTTTACACCTGAAGCCGTCAGCCTTTTAATTATAAAAAACAATTGAAATGAAATTATTTGACGTATATCCGTTATTCGATATAAACATCGTTTCCGGTAAAGGATGTTATACTTACGATACGGAAGGAACAGAATATCTCGACCTTTATGGAGGACACGCTGTTATTTCTGTCGGTCACACACATCCTTATTATACGGAAAAACTGACCGAACAAGCACACAAGCTCATATTTTATTCAAATTCGGTCATTAACGATCTTCAAATAAAACTGGCTGAAAAACTGGGACGAATTTCAGGATATGACGATTATTCTCTGTTCCTTATCAATTCCGGAGCCGAAGCCAATGAAAATGCTCTAAAACTGGCGTCTTTCCATACCGGAAAGAAAAAGGTCATCGCATTTCGCAAAGCTTTCCACGGCAGAACCTCCGCCGCTGTAAAAGTTACTGACAACCCTAAGATAGTAGCGCCTATCAACGATACTTTCGAGGTTGTATTCCCTGAACTAAATGACTTCGAAACGGTCGAACAGGAAATAAACAAAGGAGACGTTTGTGCTGTAATCATAGAAGGCATACAAGGTGTGGGAGGCATACAAATCCCGAATCCCGGCTTTCTGCAAAAAATAAGACAATTATGTACGCGTCACGGTGTCGTACTAATTCTGGACGAAGTTCAATCGGGCTATGGAAGGAGCGGAAAATTCTTCGCTCACCAGCATGCCGGCATTCGCCCCGATATTATTACGATGGCTAAAGGTATGGGTAACGGTTTCCCAGTCGGCGGACTAATTATAAGTCCTATGTTCACTCCGTCCTACGGATTGCTGGGAACAACTTTCGGAGGAAACCATCTTGCCTGTACAGCCGCATCAGCTGTCCTCGATATTATTGAAAATGAAAATCTAATTGAAAATGCGGCACGCGTAGGATCTTACCTGAAAACAGAACTTGAGAAACTACCGCAGATCAAGGAAGTACGAGGAGAAGGGCTGATGTTAGGACTGGTATTCGAACAGCCTTCAACAGAATTGAGAAAAAAACTGTTATATGAACAAAAAGTTTTTACAGGAGCATCCGGAACAAACGTAATACGTTTGCTTCCGCCCCTGATACTTACCACACAACAAGCTGAAGAATTCATAAAACGACTAAAAAAAATATTATAAACGCATAAGTCATGAAAATAACAATTATCGGTGCCGGAAATATGGGAGGATCTATTGCACGGGGACTGGCAAAAGGCAGTCTCATTAACGCAAAAGATATAACAATTACAGCAAAGACCGAGAAAACACTGGATCAGCTCAAAAAATTATATCCCGAATTCCATACTACTACCGATAATACCGAAGCCGTAAAAGGAGCGGAACTGATCATTGTCGCCGTAAAACCATGGCTCATTGATTCGGTTGCCAAAGAAATATGCAAATCCCTAAATCCAAAAAACCAAATAGTGGCATCAGTCGTTGCAGGAGTCCCTTTCGAACATCTGGAAACAATATTCCAGGTACAGGAAAAAACGCCTGTTCTCTTCCGGCTCATACCCAATACAGCCATATCCGTACTACAAAGTATGACCGTCATCTCCGCTTACAAAGCTTCAGAAGCACAAATTGAAACTATCACCGGAATATTCAACGAATTAGGAAAAACCATCGTTATAGAAGAACGGCTCATGACTGCCGCAACAGCTCTCTGTTCATGCGGGACAGCTTACGCACTGCGTTATATACGGGCAGCAATGGAAGGCGGAGTTGAAATGGGTTTGTATCCGGAACAGGCAAAATTTATCGCTTCACAAACAGTAAAAGGAGCGGCGGAACTGCTCTTGGCTCATAATGCCCATCCCGAAGCAGAAATAGACAAAGTTACCACCCCGGGAGGTATTACTATAAAAGGACTTAATGAAATGGAATCTGCAGGATTTTCATCGGCTGTGATACGCGGCCTTAAAGCCAGCAAATAGTACCGAAAACAAAGGAACAAATCCCGTCCGGGAAACTAAAACATGGGACGGGATTTTTGATATACTCCCAAAAAACAGAAAGAATAAAAACTCATCTCTTTGTTTTCCTTATTTTTAATATCTTTGCGCACATACCATAAACATATACCCGGATCCTTTATGAAAAAAATAATTATAGCCCTGCTTTTAACAGCATTAGTAATTCCTTTTCCAGCAAACAGCCGTAACAAATCCAACAAAAACAAAAAAGAAAAAAATACTATCGAAATAAAGAAAGACTCCGTTCCGGTAAATTCCGATTACTCAAAAATAATAAAAGGAGCCACTACAAAAAACGGACTCTTTACTACTCATTTTACAAAATCAGGAAAACTGTATTTTGAACTTCCGGACTCGGTTTTCAACCACACCTATCTTCTCTCAAACCGCATCGCGGAGACCAGTAACACTCAGGATTTCGTGGCAGGACAAATGGCGACACAGCCCATAATGATAAATTTTAGTAAAAACGAAAATAGCGTTTATATGCATTTAATACAAACGAAGAATATCGTCGGGCAAAATGATCCTATATCCAGTGCATTCAATAAAAACTTTTTAAGCCCTATCCTGAAAGGATTTAAAATTACAGCCCGGAACGGAAAAAATATAGTTATCGACGTTACTTCATTTTTCGGAGGAAATGAAAAAATCATAAGTCCCGTAAAGCCAGCAAGCCCTCTTGAAAAAACGCTGGGCAGCAACTCTCCGGTCAAAGGCTCGTTTTCTTCGGACGCATCAGCTATAATAGCCACAAAAACATTTCCTTTCAACATAGAGATACGCAGTATACTCACTTATAACACATCACAGGGAAACAATCCTTACACTGTTATTGTGAACCGTTCTATTATCCTTTTGCCTGATGAACCCATGCGGGCACGTCTACATGACTTTCGGATAGGATTTTTCCGTTCCAATAAAAATCTTTATACATCGTCCGAAGACAAAATAATTCCATTCTCCGTTATTCACCGATGGAGACTGGAACCTAAAGAAGATGAAATGGACAACTACCTGAAAGGAGAGTTGGTAGAGCCCCGCAAACCTATCGTATTTTATGTGGATTCCGCTTTCCCCGAAAAATGGAGAAACGCAATAAAACAAGGTATCGAAGACTGGAATATAGCTTTTGAAAATGCCGGATTTAAAAATGCGGTCAGGGCACAAGACTATCCTAAAAACAATTCGTCTTTCGATCCCGACGATATGCGTTTCAGTTGTGTCAAGTATGCTACAACAAAAACAGCGAATGCAATGGGTCCCAGTTTCATAGACCCGAGAAGCGGTGAAATACTTACCGCAGACGTCATCTGGTATCATAACATTATTTCTCTTTTACATGACTGGCGTTTCACGCAGACGGCAGCTGTAGACCCGCGAGTGCGTAAACAGGTTTTTGACGACGAAATCATGCAAGAATCCATAAGGTACGTCGCAGCACATGAAATAGGACATACGCTCGGACTGATGCACAACATGGGAGCCAGCTATTCATTTCCCCTGGATTCACTGCGAAGCCCTTCTTTCACCAAAAAATACAGTACGACACCAAGTATTATGGACTATGCAAGGAATAATTTCGTGGCACAACCCGGAGATATGGAGAAAGGAGTAAAGCTAACACCTCCTGTTCTGGGAGTATACGACATATATGCTATCAACTGGGGCTATCGCATCATTCCGGACACAAACAATCCTAAGAATGAAAAAAAGACCTTATCGGCCTGGATAGAAGAAAAGAAACAGGATCCCATGTACAAATTCGGCGCACAACAATTTTATAGTGTTATCGACCCGACAGACCAGACCGAGGATTTGGGAAACGATCACATCCGGGCAGGGAACCTCTCTATTAAAAACCTGAAGATCATTATGCAGAACCTCGAAAAGTGGAATTATACACCGGGAGAAACTTACAGCGACGTTGCGGGAGCATACAATGAAGTCGTAAAACAATATTCCCGTCACATTTACCATGTAATGCCCTATCTGGGCGGTCTCGTCTTTACAGAAAGAGTACAAGGGGAAAACGGAAATGCCAGAGATTATTTACCGAAAGCCGTGCAGAAACGAGCTTTACAATGGCTGTCCCAACAAATGCGAACATACGATGCATGGCTATCTCCATTAGAGCTCTTACAAAAGTTAGGATATAACTCGGACATAAACAACAAATTGAGACGTTCGGTCGTTACAGGTATGTTACAACCTTCTGTTCTATATCGTATAGCAGAGGGAGAAAAAACAAGTCTTTCGAATTATACTTTAAACGGTTATATGGACGATGTGATCGCCGAATTATTCAAAGCAACCTACCGGGGACAAAAGCTGAACGCAACAGAAAAAGAGTTACAGGCGACAGCTCTCAACCTTATAATCTCATATAGCGGTTTAAAAGATATAAATAGTAAGAAAACGACACTGTTCTTGACCGAATACGATGAAATGATAAAATGGGTACATGAGCCATCGTTACCGTGCAGCATTCATCCTGCCGAAGAAGACCTCTCATTCTACAGATCGAATATGCGATTGCCGGTACTTTCTGCCGATGTACTGGCTCCTATGATGACAGGTTATCTTAAAAAGATCGAGAATATGTACAAGCAACGCGTTATTTCAGCTCCGGATATATCCACACGCGATTTTTACAATTATCAGCTAATCCGTATAGCACGATTACTTAAACCTTAAAGAAAAACAGATAAAGATAAAAGATACAGCCGTTGCAGATTTAAGTAATAATCTCTATTTTTGATAAATAAATTTACAATATACGAAAGATGTCAGTCAACAAAGTTATTCTGATCGGAAACGTGGGTAAAAACCCGGATGTCCGGTATCTTGAAAATAATGTATGTGTCGCTAGTTTCACTCTGGCTACGACCGAACGAGGTTATAAGACACAAAACGGAACAGAAATTCCTCCGAAAACCGAATGGCATAATATCGTCCTTTGGCGGGGACTGGCCGAAGTTGCCGAAAAATATGTACGTAAAGGAATGCAGGTATATATCGAGGGAAAACTCCGTACCCGCAGCTGGGAAGATCAAAACAAAATACGACGATATACGACCGAAATTTACGCCGACAATATGGAATTATTGGGAAAACGGCAAGATAATGCAGGAGAAAATATAGCTCCGGCTGCTGCAACCTCTGCTTTACCGCCGGAAACAGGCACACCGTTCAGTACAAATAATTCCGACGATGATTTGCCGTTTTAATTTATTGTTGTAATTTTGTTCCGTGATAAATAACTCACTTATAAATACTTCCTTTTCATTATAACAAAAGGAAGTATTTATAGGGCTTTATGTATAAAAGCCCGCTATTGTTTAACTAATTATTGTACACTTGGACCCTGACGCGTATTTATCCGAATTATTTTCAAACATAGAGGTGGTTTCTCCCACCGTAGGAGCAGTTATCGCCCTTCTTTTCGCCGGTTTCTTCCTTATGATATCCGGTTTCGTTTCAGCCTCCGAAATAGCCTTTTTCTCCCTTACATCACAAGACATTCAGGAATTGGATGAAGATAACGTGAAAGACTTCCGGATAAAAAGATTTCTTGACAAGTCGGAATATCTGTTGGCAACCATACTGATTGTCAATAATCTGGTAAATGTTGCAGTAGTTATCTTATGTAACTATTTTATCAGCTCCGTCATACACTTCGGAAACGCCGAAATATTAAGTTTTATCCTTCAAACCATCGTCCTGACTTTTCTTTTATTGCTTTTCGGAGAAGTAATGCCCAAGTTCTATGCCAATCAGAATTCTTTGAAATGGGCACGCAAAGCTGCACATGGTCTGGCAATCCTGCAAAAAGTATTTTATCCCATGGCTACTTTTCTGGTAAAGTCCACCCATGTCGTCCATAAACACGTTTCGAAAAAGAACATAAACCTGTCGATGAACGAACTGTCCCAGGCTTTGGAAATGACTCAGGTAGAGGCTAACGAAGAAAAAGCCATGCTGGAAGGTATAATAAAATTCGGGGGAAAAACGGTAGAAGAAGTAATGACTTCCCGGGTAGACATGACCGATGTGGATATTCGGACCACTTTCGATGAGCTAATACAACAAGTAGTTGAATCGGGATATTCACGAATGCCCGTATATGAAGGCTCACAGGATACGATCAAAGGAATTATATATAGTAAAGACCTTTTACCGTACATCGGAGAAAAAGCCGATTTCGAATGGCAAAAGTTACTGCGTGCCGCATATTTCGTACCTGAAACAAAAATGATAGACGACCTGCTGGAAGAATTCCGTACAAGAAAAATTCACATGGCTATAGTAGTAGATGAATTCGGAGGCACATCCGGGATTGTTACAATGGAGGATATTCTGGAAGAAATAGTAGGCGATATAAGCGACGAATACGACGATGAAGAGCAACAATATATCAGAGTTGCAGACGATACCTATATTTTCGAAGGGAAAACATTATTGAACGATTTTTATAAAATAACAGGACTGGATGAGGATATATTCAAGGATAAAACAGAAGATGTCGAAACCCTCGCCGGTCTTATATTAGGTATAAAAGAAGATTTCCCGAAAGTAAAAGAACATATCGTTTACGACTGCTGTGACTTTTTGGTTCTTGAAATAGACAAACGCCGTATTATAAAAGTTAAAGTAAAAATAAATTCCGAAAATATTTCGGATAAATAACAATAAGAGTTTTCAGATCATGAATACAAAGAGAAGAAAACATTATAACTGGTTCTCGGGAATCTTCCTGCTACTTATCGTTTTGCTATTACTGTTAATATCTCCCGGATGCAGACAGGATTACAGCCCAAAACCGGACAGTTATTTTCGTATCGATGCCTATCCGGATAGTTTTCAGATAATTCCCGCAGGCTTTCCTTTATCTTTCGAGGTCCAGAATCAAACCATAATTTCGGGAACCGACTCTATAAACCAGACCGGTGTAAAATGGATTAATATAACTTATCCCCGTTATCAGGCAACAATATATTGCAGTTTTCACCCGGTTTTAGGCAAACAATCTTTGTCCCATTTGTTGGAAGAGAGCAAAGAACTGGTTTACCGGCATAGTGTCCGGGCTGAAGCCATAAAAGCCGGACAATATGAAGATAATGAGAACCACATATATGCGACCCTTTACGAATTATCGGGAGAAAGTGCAACCCCCCTTCAATTCGTTGTCACCGATAGTACACATTATATGTTTCGCGGAGCCCTTTATTTTAATCATAAAGTCCGTTCAGATTCCGTTGCTCCTGTTCTCGGATATATATCTAAGGATATTACCCGCCTCATAGAAACTATACAATACCGTCCGTAATGTCCGTATACGAAATATTTGTTACAGAAACAGACATTAAAATAGGGCTGTGGAAACTGACGGAAACTCCGGAAGAACTACAGGCATTAGGAAATAATTCTCTTTATTACGACTTGTTTAAAAAGCATCATACGGTAAAAAGACAAAAAGAAGTACTTGCCTCCAGGCTTTTATTACGGCAACTCACAGGAGAAGACAATGCCGTAAATTACACCGCTTCGGGACGCCCCTGTTTGCAGGGAGATCTTTCCGGTATATCTATATCACACACAGGCGATATAGTAGCCGTGGCCTTGCATCCCCAAAAAAATATAGGAATAGACATTGAAAAAATAGGAGAAAAGATAAGCCGTGTCTCCGGCAGATTTATCGGCAGAGAAGAACTATTTTTACAAAATCCGGTAGGACTGCATCTGGCTTGGAGCATCAAAGAGGCATTATACAAAGCCATACAGGCAGAAGGGATAGATCTCATTAAACACCTGCACATACATCCTTTCGAATTACAGGAATCGGGAATTTTTACAGCACATGAAACCCGCACGTCCCAGCAATACACGTATAAAGGATACTATAAAATATACCCTTCGTTTGTTCTCGCCTGTTGTATCCAGGTTTAAATCTTTACAGTAATTCCGCCTTGAAACCTGCGGCTCGCACAGCATCCAATACTTTCTCCGCCGGAACATCCGCATGTACCGTTAATATCTTTTCCGGAACCATAAGATCTATATTCCATTGGTCGGGAGATAAAAAAGTATTTAAATGTTCTCCTATTTTGGCTATGCATCCGCCACATTTGGCATTTGTTTTAATCTTTATCATATTATATAACTATTTATAATTTCATCCATTTCAACCTGAGACTGTTCAAAACTACCGAAACAGAACTGAATGCCATAGCCGCACTTGCCCACATAGGATTAAGGAGCAAGCCGTAAACCGGATATAATACTCCGGCGGCTACAGGTATACCTATCACATTATAGATAAAAGCCCAAAACAGATTCTGGCGGATCAGCCTCACCGTTCTTTTCGACAATTTCCGGGCAAAAGCGACACGACGCAGATCAGAATTCATTATCGTTATCATAGCAACATCCATAGCTATATCCGTTCCTTTGCCCATAGCTATACTTACATCGGCACGGGCGAGCGCTTGTGAATCATTAATTCCGTCACCCACCATAGCAACAATCTTACCTGATTTTTGAAGCCTATTTACAAATGCTTCTTTTTCTCCGGGAAGAACCTCGGCTTCGAAATGAGTTATTCCTAATTGTGCTGCAACAACCGAAGCATTTTTTTTACCATCCCCGGTCAGCATATAAACTTCCATTCCTTCATTCCGCAACATCGACACGGCATCAACGGAGCTTTCCTTCACAGGATCGGCTATTGCCAGCACCGCATATACGGTAGCCTCCCGGCCAAAGAAAACAACGCTGTACCCTTCTTCCTGCCACCCTGAAATACGAGATGATTCTTCCGGACTCATCGTAACCCCTTCTTCTACGGCAAGAGTCTGGCTGCCTATCCACCAAATATTTTGATTAAATGTAAAACGGACACCTTTTCCTGTGATACTTTCAAAAGAATCCAGCTCCAAATTCTTCGCACCTTTATCTTTCATGAATAAAGCTATAGCGGAAGCAAGCGGATGTTCCGAGCGGGATTCCGCAGAGAACAGCAAAGAACGGTAAAGTTCCTGTTCTTCTCCCGGCCATAATATACGAACCACCCTGGGAGATCCTTCGGTCAACGTTCCTGTCTTATCCAGCACCACAGCATCTACTTTACACATATTTTCCAAGGCGAAAGCATCTTTTATTAACACCTGATTCTCTGCCCCTCGGCCAATTCCCACCATAAGAGCTGTAGGTGTTGCCAGTCCTAAGGCACAAGGACAGGCTATCACCAGAACCGAAACCGAAGCCAACAAGGCATATGAGAAATAAGCGGTTCCTCCGAACGATAACCATACGACAAAAGTAAGCAGGGCAATAGCCATTACCGTAGGTACAAAATAGGCACTGATACGGTCCGCCATGCGTTGTACGGGAGCCTTGCTGCCCTGGGCTTCCTGTACCATACGAACAATCTGTGCAAGAACGGTAGAAGCACCCACCTCTTTAGCTACCAGTACAAATGTACCTTTCTGGTTTATAGTACCGGCCAGCACTTTATCTCCTGCAGCCTTATATATAGGCAATGGCTCCCCGCTTATCATACTTTCATCTACATACGATTCCCCCGAAGCTACTATCCCGTCCACAGGAATCTTTTCACCAGGATGAACACGAACTGAATCCCCTACGGTAAGCTCCGAGACCGATATCTCTTTTTCCGTTCCGTCTTCCTGCACAAGTGCTGCAGTCTTAGGCTGTAGCCCCATCAATCCTTTGATTGCAGACGACGTGTTGTTCTTCGCTCTTTCTTCCAGAAGTTTCCCCGTCAACACAAACGCGATAATCATAGCCGCCGCCTCATAATATACGTGAGGAACGATTCCCCTTTCCAGCCAGAATTGAGGATAAAACGTATTAAAAAGACTGAATAAAAATGCAATAGATGTACTCATGGCAACCAGCGTATCCATATTGGCGACACCGCTTCTCATGGCTTTCCAGCCCGAAATGAAAAAAGAACGGCCGAATACGAACAAAACGGGAACCGTAAATAACAGCATAATCCAGTCAAGCTGCCTGTTGTGCATAAAGAACATAGAAATAATCATGACGGGTAAAGCACACGCCCATGCTCCGATAGTCTTATTCCGCATCGACAGGTAATGTTTTCTCCTGATATTCTCGACTGCATCGGCATCTCCGTCTTCGATCACCAGATCATATCCCGATGATTGCACGGCTTCCCGTATTTGCCGGAGATTTATTTTTTGAGGATCATAAACGACGGTAAGAGTATTAGAAGCAAAATTCACCGAAGCCTCCGACACTCCCGTAAGATTCCTGACCGTATTTTCCACATTGGCCGCGCACATCACACAGCTCATGTCCAAAACGGGTATCACTTTCTTAATCATAACCTAAAACATTTATGTTATAACACCCGCAATCCTTTTTTGCTCAATAAGATCAATCTTCGGGAACCTGTCCACCTTCCAGAGATTGTATCATAGTACACTTTCCATTCAAGGTAGCATTAGGTTCAATAGACAGTTTGCGGGCCTGAATATCCCCTTCCAGATATGATGTGGACTTAAGTACCAGCATTTCGGAGACCAATACGTTACCGGTTACATGCCCCATGATCTCGGCATTAACTGCAATGATATCTCCTACTACCCGTCCCTGTTCCCCGATAATCACTTTTCCTTCGCACTCCAGTCCTCCTTCTAAAGTTCCGTCAATACGTATATCCTTACGGGAAACAATTTTTCCCACGATAGTAGTTTCAGCCGTAAGTGCATTATGGGTAAGCCCCGTTGCCTGATTATCTTTTGCCATATCCGTACTCCTCTTTAATAATTTAAGTACAAAAATAAAAGAATCGTTCCAATAAACGGCTTCAACAAACAAAAAAGTTCATAATTTATACAATCGAATTATCCGAAGTTTTTTGGAGTTTTTTGTTCCTATTCCAAAATGATATCTATTTTTGTATGCACATCTAAACCTAACAGAAATGAAAACAGCCATACAATTAGGCAATATGCGCTTTTATGCGTTTCATGGAGTAAACGAACAGGAAAACCGCGTAGGAAATAATTACACCGTACAGCTTACTGTAAAAGCGTCCCTGAAACAAGCGATGCTGACCGATGATATTTCCGATACACTCAATTATGCCGAACTGTACGAAACAGTTCGCAAAGAAATGGAAATACCGTCCAGATTACTGGAACACGTAGCCGGCCGTATTATCTTGTCCATACAAAACAGATTCCCCGAAATAAAAGGGGGGAAACTTACAGTCACAAAAGAAAAACCACCTATCAGCGGAGATGTAGAATCAGCCTCGGTCGTTATCAAATGGTAAATTCAGGTACTACCGGTTCTCCCAAACCGCAATATGCAATTTACAACAATACCGATATAACAACCGCCCGCAAATAATTGCGGGCGGTTGTTATGATACGGCGTTTTTATTTTGCCGGAATCTTATCTATCCGCCTTTGATGACGCCCTCCTTCGAAACCGGTATTCAAAAATACGTTTACTATCTTTTCAGCCTCTTCGTCGCTGATAAAACGTCCAGGCATAACCAGTACATTCGCATCGTTATGCTGACGCGCCAGACGCCCCAGCTCCTCGGTCCAGCAAAGTGCCGCACGTATACCCTGATGTTTGTTCAACGTCATATTGATACCGTTACCACTGCCGCATATAGCAATACCCGGATAGCACTCTCCTGCCTCGACCGCTACAGCCAGAGGATGTGCATAATCGGCATAGTCACAACTCTCGGCCGACCAGCAACCAAAATCTTTATAAGAAATACCTTGCTTATCCAGCAACTGTATCACAAACTGCTTCATATCATAACCGGCGTGATCGCTGGCGAGCCCGACCGAAATATTTGTTTTCAGAATACTCATGATACTTATTTTGAAAGTTTATTATTATACAAAAATAACACATATATCCCGTATATCAAATGTTTTTCTCCAGTTTATAATATCGGGTAACACAGCCGGGAAGTTCTTCCGGATAATGGGTTACATATACCAACGTCTTTCCCGGACGTCGGCAAAATTCATCGATAACACAGGAAACATGCTTTTTTAAAACAACATCCAGTCCATGCAAAGGTTCATCCAAAATGATCAGGTCCGGATCTTTTACGAAAACACGAGCCAGTAAGACCAAACGTTGTTCCCCACCCGAAAGGGAAAGAAAGGAACGCTCCCCGAGGTTGTCTATACCAAAAACAGCCATCCATTTCCATGCTGTCTCCTCCTGACTTTTTGTACAAGCACGAAACACTCCAACAGAATCAAAAAAGCCGGAAGAGACAACACGTATAGCCGGAATATCTTCCCTATAAAATAAATGCATCTCCGGAGAAATATATCCTATACGTTTTTTTATCTCCCAAATACTCTCTCCCGTTCCTCTTCTGCGGTCGAAAAGATATAATATGTTAGCATAAGATTGTGGATTATCAGCATAGACAAGACTTAGTAATGTGGATTTTCCACAACCGTTAGGCCCAAGAAGGGCCCATTTCTCACCATTTCCAACAGACCAATCCAGCTCTTTCAGAATAATACGGTTTTTATATTTAACCGTACAATGTTCCATACGAAAAGTAATTTTATGTGTAGATGCAGAACGAACCGGCACAGGTAAAACAGGAAATCTCATTCCCGGACGGATGAATAATTTAGCTAATAGAACTTTATCTGCCTGAAATTTTTCCCGGGAAACAACAGGAAAATAATCACCGTTACTCACAGGTAATACATGAGTTATCACAGAAGGAATATCAGAAGGGTCGGATAATATGAGAACAAGTTGCAAAAGCCCCTGTTTCCCTATTTCCTCAAGCATATCGCTGAACATCCTGCGGGAAACTTCATCGAGCCCGATAAAAGGATTATCGATAATCAATATACGTGGATTTTCAGCCAGAATTCTTAATAGCAAAAATTTCCTCAGCTCCCCGCTAGACAGGTAAACTATCTTTTTTTGCAGCATTTCTTCTATGCCAAAAAGTCCGTACAACCGTCGAAACAAAACGCCTTGCATCTTTTCCCCTAAAATGTCCTTTACGATAGGAACATCCTCATTTTCTCCGGAATGCCAACGTTGTTGGTAATAGGTATTCCGGCTATCTGTCATTGTATATATATCCTTAAAAGATATGGACTTTACCGTATCGCACAAACGTAAATCCCCGCTGACTTGTACAAATCCGTGTTTCAAAGCGGTTTTCCCACTCAATATATCGGTCAGTAAAGTTTTTCCACTCCCGGTCGCTCCTACCACAGCCCACTGTTCACCTCTGTTTATCCGCCAATTCAAAGGTCTTTTCAACCCCAATTCCGGCAAACGTGATACAGCATCTTGAACGGTAATTATTCTATCCATATTTTTTCTTGCTATACTGGCAAAGATATAATTATTTACGAGGAAGACCCAGAATATTTCCAATCGGATACCAGATATTAATTTGCCTTTATATAAAAAACGATATGTAAAACAAATATGGAATCGGGCATAACGAACTAATAAGCACTCATTTTGTTAATATAATATACTATCTACACAAAACAATTCAAAAAAGTTTATATCAACTTCATTAAATATAGCTAAAATGAAATTTATTATAATCACATAACATATTAATTATAAATATTTTACAAAACAAAACATGTGTAAAATCATCATATTTTTACATATATTAAGGTCTTACCCGACATGAGTATCTACAACACGCATAAATTGTCATATATTTGTCTCGCGAATGTTACATAACCATTGAGACAATAGGCTTGCATTACGTTAAACTAATTATATGATCAAATTCAACGACAAGATATATAGGATATTTATACTCATTATATTCCTTACGATAAGTATAATAAATGTTTCTGGAAATAATATGCCGGAAAAACAGCGGGCCGATACAATTCCTGTGATTACTCAGGACACGCTCCGCGCAGATTCGGTAAAAAAAATGAATGTATTCCAGAAAGTCATCAATTATTTCGCAAAAGCCAATGATCCGGACCCGAAGAAAAAATTCGATTTTAGTGTAATCGGAGGGCCTCATTACTCGAGCGATACCAAATTAGGATTAGGATTGGTCGCATCTGGATTGTACCGAACCAACCGGACGGACTCCGTCACTCCTATATCGGACGTGTCTCTATACGGAGACATTACGACTACGGGATTTTATCTGATAGGAATAAGAGGCAATAACCTGTTCCCTAAAGACCGGTTCAGACTACTCTATAACTTTTACTTTTTTTCTTTTCCGGGACTATTCTGGGGTATCGGTTACGATGACGGAGCCAACAAAGATAATAAGGGCAGTTTTAAAAGAATACAAAATCAGCTAAAAGTAGATTTCCTGACACGAATAGCACCCAGATTTTACGGAGGAATCTCGGCTAGTTTTGACTACGCTGAAGGAAAAGATTTTGAAAAACCGGAACTCCTCCGTGGAGAAGACAAACACACTATTAATGTCGGGGCCGGAATTACAATGGCTTACGATACGCGCGATTTTATTCCTAACCCCCAAAAAGGCATGTACCTAAAACTGGAACAACGATTCTATCCGGGATTTATGGGAAACAAATACAAATTTAACCGTACCGATCTTATTGCCGATTTCTACAAAAAAGTATGGAAGGGAGGAATACTGGCATTCGATTTTCATGGCCAGCTCAATTACGGAAACGTCCCCTGGACAATGATGGCCATGATGGGAGGTTCGTACCGTATGCGCGGGTATTACGACGGACAATACCGAGATAAGTGTATGCTGGAAACCCAGCTGGAATTACGGCAGCATGTATGGAGAAGAAACAGTCTTGTCGTATGGGTAGGAGCCGGGAATGTCTTTCCCCGGTTCAGCAAATGGGATTGGTCCCATACGCTGCCCAACTACGGAATAGGCTACAGGTGGGAATTTAAAAAACGGGTAAACGTACGTCTCGATTACGGCTTCGGAAAAG